>NZ_JBEOWJ010000014.1:0-230007 GCF_040295965.1 Streptosporangium sp. NPDC002544
ACCTCGCCTCCAGCTTTCGTGATCTGGGTCGGCCTGGTGAGGCGGTGCCGTTGGAGCAGCGGGCGTTGGCCATCACCGAGGCCACCTATGGCCCCAACCACCCTTCCGTCGCGATCGGATTGGGAAACCTCGCCTCCAGCTTCTGCGCTTTAGGGCGGCCTGGTGAGGCGGTGCCGTTGGAGCAGCGGGCGTTGGCCATCGCCGAGGCTGCCTATGGCCCCGACCACCCCGACGTCGCGACCGGATTGGGAAATCTCGCCGCTAGTTTCTGCGCTCTGGGCCGACCTGGTGAGGCGGTGCCGCTGTTTGAGAGGGCGTTGGTCATCGCCGAAGCTGCTTATGGTCCTCATCACCCTTCCGTCGCGATCGGATTGGGGAACCTCGCCGCTAGTTTCTGCGCTCTGGGCCGACCTGGTGAGGCGGTGCTGCTATTTGAGAAAATGTTGGCCATCGCCGAGGCCGCCCACGGCCCTGACCACTCCGACGTCGCAATCGGATTGGGAAATCTCGCCGCTAGTTTCTGCGCTCTGGGCCGACCTGGTGAGGCGGTGCCGCTGCTTGAAAGGGCGTTGGCCATCGCCGAGGCCGCCCACGATCCCGACCACCCCGACGTCGTGGCTTTGCGGCATTTCCTGTCCCATACGATGAACGCCCCCTGCCAGTGCGGTTCAGGCAGGGAACTTAAACTATGTCATGGACCCACTTCCACACCCACCCTTGAAAGTGGCCAGAGCCTTCCAGGCAGGTGAACAACAAATAGGTGGAATCGGTTGCAACGCTTCCCCAGTGGAAGAGTTGTGGAGCCGCTACCGCTAACGCATGCCGTACCTCGTCCACTATCGGCCTGAGATGATGGAGGGCCTGTTTCGACTCCGCGCGTCGGGCTGGAGGGTGACGATCGTCACCAATGGTACGGCGGACAACCAGTTCGGAAAGATCCAGCGGGCGGGGCTGGCCAAAGCCGTCGACGCCTACGCGCTCTTAGGGGTCGAAGGCATCCGTAAGCCTGACATCGGTCTGTTCGAGGTCGCGGCTCAGCACTGCGGCATATCCCTCAAAGGCGGGGGATGGATGGTCGGTGACAGCCTTGTTGCCGACATTGGCGGGGACAGGCAGCAGGGCTGTGTACGATCTGGATCAACCGAGGCGCTTGGGTCGGCCACGATCACAGCGCGGATCATGTCGCCACCGACGTGCTTCAGGTCATGGAGATCCTGCACAGCGAACGGTGATCAAGCAGCCATTCCGCAGCCTAGCGAGGGGTGTCGTACAGCAACACCGCCTTACACGATCACATGCCACCGATCCGTATCTACCACTCGACCAGCGCGTGAGCCCATCAACCTGGGATGCGCCGTTTGCTCGTGATGATCGGGAGTCGAAGGCCATGTCGTAGCTCAACGGGGAAAATATCGCACCGACCCAGACACGACATTCACTTGATAGCAGGGAACAGGGACAGTCCACCACGAATGGCGATCGCATTGTAACAATTACGCCACGTATCGTAGTCGCGGGCGTAGGTATTGGCGCATACCTTTTGCGCTGTTTCTATCCATGCGCGCTGATAGTCCTCAGTGCGGCGGGGAGATCCAGTTTCCGTAGCGTTCACAGAGTTAGCGGTGCTGACGGCTGGGGACGGATCACCTTTCAAAACTCCGAACACGTCGGTCGTGGCTGAGAACACAGCGGCGATTACGCTCAAGATGGTGAGTAAGGCGAGCTGTTCTTTGGTGAGGTGGAAACCCCCGCGAGCGGGCTGCCGATGTTCCCCTTGTGACATACGTCGATGATAGGGCATTCTTGGATATACGAAAAAACCTGCTGTAACCCCTCTTCGTGGTTGGGTAACAACTTTTCCCAGGCAAAAAGATCATTCAACTTCACTCGTAACAAAGAGGCCAAAAGCACCTTGCTCGATGATCTTTGCGCTCACCAGTGCGTTACATCCATCTGACGGATTCTGGCCAGCTTCCCGCCGCTTCCTCAGGATGAACGTCATGGGGAAGTCAAAGAAGCAGCGTCAGTCGGCCCAGCCCAGCGCTGAGGAGCTTGAGGTTCGTCAGAAGCTGGGACAGTTCGCCGCTCAGCATGCCGCCGCCGCGAAGCAGGAGCGCGAACTGAAGGTCAGCCAAGAGGAGCAGCAGCTACGCAGGAGGCAGGGAAAGTTCATGCGAGTCCGCGCCAACACCCCAGGCACCGCCGAGTACGCCAACCGCCAGCGCCAGCGTGAGGAGTCCAAGACTGACGATGCGATTCGGGAGAGCGCCCATGATCCGGAGACTTTCAACTCCGACGACTGGTGATTTTGCTAACGCAGGTGCTAACAACAGTCCTGGACGACCATGGACGGTCCTGGATTGAGGGACCCCGTAGACCCGGCCCGGCCAGGCCAGGAAGATGGCTATGGACGGTCCTGGACGATCGTGTCTTACTCGTAATGAAGTGCTCTGCGAGCACCACCAGTGGCTCAATCGTCGAAGTCACTGCGGAGGTAGGTGGGGTCGGCGGGCTTGAGGCGGATCTGGGGTCGTTCATCCATCCACCAGATCTCGAAGTCGGTCACTGTTCCCACAGTGGGCCATCGGTCGGCGTCGTACGGCAGGAGAAGGACATCCACGAAGCCGACCACGAGGAGGTGGAGGTCTACGAAGATTCCGGTCACTCCGGCAGGCCACGGAGCGGGCAGGACGGTTCCTTGTAGTCTCTGCCCGAGCATGATCTGTGGCCGGAGCCGGCGCCAGGCTTCTGCGCTCACGGATGCCCTCTCGTCTCCGGCCAGGGTAACGCGGTTCGGAGAGGACACTGATGGAGTGAGGTACTTCCGGCGAGGATGGGACGAGGACCGGGGAGACGAGTACGCGAGTTGGGGGACCTCCACGTTCTATCTGGCGCTCGATGGCGAGGGGTACGCCCATGTGCAGGTCGAGGTCTACGCCGACGGCACGGTGATCGCCTACGACGCGGAGCACGACGAGGACCGGTATGGCTTCCTGACCTACGCTCAGTTGGATCTCGACGAGTTCGCTCCGTATGAGATCGGCGAGCGGGAGTTCTCCGAGGAGTTAGGCCGTTTGCGCCCGATGAACCTACGAGCTGATCGGCCGTGGCCGCCTGGTCGATGAGGCTCCTTGTTCCGTCGCTGTTCCGTGGGAGCGTCGAAACCAGCGAGAAGTGACGCGAGATGACCACAGGCGTAATCCCTGCTCAGCGATATGATCGAGCCGTTTCCGCAAGTGACGGCACCCGGCATCCGAGATCACCCAGATCTACGAGGGCACCAACCAGATCCAGCGCCTGGTGATGGCCCGCCAGCTCCTCAAGTAACCCCTGAAGTGCACGAACCCCGCTCCCATCTCTTCAGGGGCGGGGTTCGCTGTCTCCTGGTTTCGACGCTGAACGATCACTGTTCCCTGAGAGGCGGCGCGCGGCCGGAACGTGCGCTCGTCGATGAAGAACACCGGCGCGCCGGGAGTGTCCGGCCGGCATAGCGCTCCTGCGGCTGGTTTTAGGCATGATCCCGCCCATGACGGCGCCTCGTCGGCTGTCTGGTGGGGGAGTGAAGGGCGCACTAAGGTCATTTCGTGCTGCCTCTCGCGTCTGCGGATCCGGTTCAGATCAACGCCTTCCGGCTGAGCGGTGTACTCGGCCGAGGCGGGCAGGGGTCGGTGTATCTGGGGCAGGACGCCGCGGGGGCGAAGGTCGCGGTGAAGGTGCTGCACGCGCAGATGGAGGATGCGGAGACGCACCGGTGGTTCATGCGGGAGGTGGAGGCGGCGCGGCGGGTGGCGCCGTTCTGCACGGCCCGGGTGCTGGACGTCGGGGTCGCCGATGGCCGACCGTACATCGTGAGCGAGTTCATCACCGGGCCCTCGCTGGACCGGCTGGTGAGAGGCGAGGGGGTGCGGTTCGGCAGCGGGCTGGAACGGCTGGCGGTGACCACCTTGACCGCGCTGGCCGCCATCCACCGGGCCGGGATCGTGCACCGGGACTTCAAGCCGAGCAATGTGATCATGGGGGCCGAGGGGCCGGTCGTGATTGACTTCGGGATCGCCAGGGCGCTGGATCAGACCGCCACCAGCAGTGTGATGGGGACGCCCGCGTTCATGGCGCCCGAGCAGTTCGCGGGCGGGGCGGTCGGGCCGGCGGCGGACCTGTTCAGCTGGGCCAGCACGATGGTGTTCGCGGCTACCGGGCAGCAGGCGTTCAAGGGGGACACGATGCCCGCCCTGATGCACGCCATCCTGACCACCGAGCCGGATCTGTCCGAGGTGCCGGAGGGGTTGCGGCCACTGCTCGCGCGCTGCCTGGCCAAGGACCCGGAGGCACGGCCCGGCGCCGAGGAACTGCTGGGCCTGCTGACAGGGCATGAGCCGGGGGCTGCGGCCGGATCGCGGACAGTGCCCGTGCCGGACCGTCCGGCACCCCCGCCGTCCGGGACTTTGCTGCTGCCCGACCTGGGATCGCAGGCGCCGGGGAGCAGGGCTCACTCTCATGCCCCGCGGTTGATCGCCTCCGTGGTGGCGCTGGTCTTGATGGTCCTGCTCGCGCTGACCCTGTTCGCCCAGGGTTTGGACTTTTTCGCGGGGTGGGTCTTCGAGCAGCACAGGTACCTCCTGAGCCTGCCCGCCTGGATCATGATCAGCATGGGCTGCCTGATCCCGGTGGTTCCCGCCTTCTGCGTGGCGGTGTGGCGCCACAATGTGGCCTCGGCGATCAGCATGGCGCTCGTGATCCCACTGGCCCTGGTCTTCCTGTTCTGGGGGCTCGTCCTGGGCAGCGAGGACGATTTGCCCGAGGTGCTGCTCGCGATCGTCCCCGCCGTCCTGCTGGGTGTGGTGATCGCGGCGGCCGCACTCCTGCTGTGGCGGCTGAACGCCTTCATCGCGGTGCTCGGCGGGATCGGCGGCCTGCTGATGTCGGTGGAGACCGTCGGTCACTTCGTGGACCTGATGCCGGGGTCGCCGGGGCGTACCTTCGAGGCCCTGATGATCGTGGTCCTCCTGCTCACCAGGTTCACGCTCGGTGCCTGGCTCGTGCTGCTGGGCGGCATGCTCACGCTGCGGGCCGTACAGAGCAGAAGAACATCAGGTCGCGGGCGCGGCTGAAGACCGCTTCCCGGCCCGTACGGCTTGCGCGGCTAGTGGCGCGATCACCGGCTCCGGCTGTTCCTGCCGGCTGCCGGGGGCGGGGCTGTCGTTGGGTATAGGTAAAGCCATGATCTTCCTGAGGCGGGCAACCCACGTCGCCGTACTCACCCTCGTGCTCATCCCGATCACCTCCGCCCTCACCACCCCGCAGGCGGTGGCCGAACCGCGCAAGCGATCACAGGCAGAGACCACGGCCCTCGCCCGGCGCATGCTGGCTCAGCTCAAGGTCGCCAGGCCCCTGTCCATCCGGGGCTACAGCCGCGAGCGGTTCCAATCCCGATCGGCGCACCGCAAGGGCAGGTGCAGCACGCGGGAGATGGTCCTGGCCCGCGACGGGCGGAACGTACGCCGTAACGCGGCCTGCCACCCGGTCAAGGGGCTCTGGTACAGCCCGTACGACGGCAAGTGGCTGAAGAGCGAGAAGTACGTGGACGTCGACCACCTGGTGCCGCTCGCCTATGCCTGGCGCTCGGGCGCCAAACGCTGGAGCCAGGCCAAGCGGCGCGCCTTCGCCAACGACCTGACCCGCCCCGAACTGCTCACCGTCAGCCACTCCGCCAACATCGCCAAAGGCGGCAGAGGCCCGCAGGGCTGGCGCCCGCAACGCCGCGCCCACTGGTGCCGGTACGCGACCTCATGGATCACCGTGAAGCACCACTACCGGCTCTTCGTGACCCGCAAGGAGAAGGTGGCCTTGCTCAACATGCTCCGCACCTGCCGGTGATCCTTCCTGGAGCACGTCGGTGAAGATGCCGATGGGGTCCTGCCAGCCGCCACCTGCCCAGTCGCCGTTGACGTTGGTCGCGGCCATGCGGCCGCCATCGCGGGTGCCGTAGGCGTACGACCAAGGTTTCCTCTCTACAGTGAACAACCGGCTCTCCGTGCCGCGTCTTCGGTGAAGGAGAACCGCCCGGCCGCGGAAGCCGGGTGGTGATTTCATGAACCCGCTGAAGATCGAATGGTGCCCCTCCGGCATCATTACGGTGTGATCGAGACGCCTGACATCGGTTGGTACACGGTTCGATGTGTTTTCCGCTGGGGGGCGCCATACGACACCTACGAGGAACGGGTCACCCTGTGGCGCGCCGGTTCGTTTGACGAGGCCATTGTCATGGCGGAACGCGAGGCCGCGGAATACGCCACCGGTACCGCGTTCGAGTATCTGGGGCTGGCGCAGGCGTACCGGCTGTCAGACGACGTGATCGAGCCGGGCACGGAGGTCTTCTCCCTCCTCCGGGACAGCGATCTCGAACCGGAGGAGTATCTCAGCACCTTCTTCGACACGGGTGACGAGCGGCAGGAACAGGCCTCGTAGGGCCGCGCTTGAATGCCGGCACTCCGCACGGATGTCCTTGCTCGCCGAGAGCGGCGGGGCCGCCCCCTGAGCGGGTCCTGACCGGGCGAGCGTGTCTGTCACGACTGGTCGACGAGCCCGAGCCGGGAAAGGAATCCCGTCCGAGGGAGTCACGGCTCCCAGGTCAGCCCGGAGAGGAACTCGCCTTGGGTGACGGAGGGGTTTTCGAGTGCTCGGCGCACTTGGCGTCCCACTCGGGTATGCGGAGCAGCGCGGGGTTGGCGACGCCGCTCTCGCCGCGTGTCCCGCTCGACGTGGCGGCGAAGGCCAGGCCCTCGACACAGATCCGGGCGACGTTGGGGAAATTGTCCGCGTTGCGGAAGACCTCGATGTAATCGACATCGCCGACCCTGTCAGGCGCCGCGTTTTCCTTCCCGCCGCGATCGCCCAACTGGTCCGAGGAGCAACCGGTCAGCAGGAGGGCGGCGAGAACTGCTCCGGTCCAACCGGTGGCCACCAAGCGTGCCATTCGTTACTCCCTGTAAACGGCAAGGGCCTGTCGGATATCGGGCGCGGATCTTCCCGACATGGCCAGCATATCCACAGCCGATCGGCGGTGATCGATCGACGAATCTCCCATCGACCCGGCCATGTCGACGCCGTGCCGATCCTTTGGCGACGGGCTCTCTGCGGAGAGGGGGAAGATTGGACCTCATTGTTGCCGGTGTTCTGCTCTAACCTGCTTTCTCATGTTCAGACCCCCCGCGCTGCTGGCCTCGGCCCTCCTCGGCGTTCTCCTCATCTCCGGCAGTGCCGAGGCTCTCGCCTCTCCTGTCAGGGACGTGCCCGTGCTGACCGACAACAGCCTCTACCGCAGCGGCAGGATCAAATCATCGGAATGTCCTGATGGCGCGCTCAGCACCCAGAGCGTCGCGGACGCCAAGCGCACCCTCGTCGGGTTGTGGAGCTGCCTGAACGCTTCGTGGTCGGCCCATTTCAAGCGTGCCAAGCTGCCCTTCGCGCCCGCCAAGCTCGTCGTCCTCACCAAGCAGACGCAGTTCTGCGGGAAAAAGTGGCACAAGGACATCAACTCCCGTTACTGCTCCGCGACGAAGACGATGGCGATACTGGTGGACGAGGATTACTACCTGCCGACCCGCGAGATCTACCACTTCCACTACGTCGCCAGGCTCTACGGCAACCATCTGCAGTTCCTCACCGGCATCACCGATGCTTACGGCGCGTTGCCGTCCAAAAACCAGGCCGAGCGTTTCGAGCGGGTCCGGCGCTGGGCCCTGCAGGCGGACTGCCTGGGTGGAGTTTTCCTGGGAAGCGTCTGGAAGAGCGCGGGGCAGGACAGCGAGGGCTGGCCCGCGCTGCTGGAACTCGTGAAGGAGAACGGCGACTACAACTCCAAGAAAGACCGCTATTTCGCCAAGGGCAAGAACATCGTCTACTGGCTCGAGCGCGGTTTCAGGAGCGGCGACCCGGGCTCCTGTGAAACCTGGGCGGTGCCCTCCTCACGCGTTGCCTGACGGTCAGGATTCGGCGCCGCAGAAGGGCTTCTGAAGGCCTTCCGCAGGGGTTCCGAGAGGAGGCGGTGACACACCGCCCGGTAAAAGACCTGGGCGGTGTGTCACTACTCGCACACGCGGCCCTGTCCAGGGCCGGACGCTGTGCGGGATCCGGCGAGGAACTAGCTGTAGACGCCGAACTCCCAGAGGGAGTAGCCGTACGCGGTGCCGCGCTGGGTGAGGTTCACCCGGACGTACCTGGCGGACGCGGTGAGGTCGATGGAGTCGAACCCACCGTCGCCGGTCGTGGTCGAGTAGGCGTTGCTCCAGGTCGAGCCGTTGGTCGAGGTCTGGATCTGGTACGCCTTGCCGTACGCGCCCTCCCAGCCGAGCTGGATGTGCTTGATGGCGGTGGTCGCGCCGAGGTCCACCTGGATCCACTGCGGGTCGGCCCACTCGCTGGCCCAGCGGGTCGAGAAGTTGCCGTCGGTCGCCCGGCCTGGGGTGAACGGGCCGCCGTCACCGGTCGCCTGGTAGGTGGAGGCGGTGGTCGGCTTGCCGAGCGCCACGTTGGTTCCGGCGACCGTGGGCGGGACCACGCGGAAGGAGCGCTGCTCGATGCCGGCGTTGCCGTGCCCGTCGAAGGCGTACACGTACACCTTCCACACGCCCATCTGCTCCGGTGCGGTCACCGAGAACCTGCCGGGGCCGGTCTGGGTGAACCTGACGTTGTCGAAGCCGCGGTTGCCGTTGATGTGCTTGTTGCTGAACATCAGGTTGTAGCGGATCAGGTCGTTGTTCGGGTCGGAGGCGGCGACCTCGACGGTGAAGGGCTTGCCGGCCTGGACGGCGGTCTGCGAGCCGACGGTCATCGAGGTGATCTCCGGGGGCGTGTTCGCCGAGGGCTGCCCGGTGTAGGCCGCCTTGAGCGCGTGGTAGCCGTGCCGACGCCAGCCGCCGGTGGTGGTGTTGAGCCACACCCCGCCGAAGTCGTTCTCCAGGCCGTAGTGGAACTCGGTGGCACCGAGCGCGACGCCGGTGTGGCCCTTGATCGCGTTCCAGCTGGCGGTGTACTGGTCCCGCTTCTGCAGGTCGGTCGGCTCGTTGGGCACGCCGTTGATGTCGTTCGGGACCTCCCACTCGCCGTCCGGTCCCGCCTCGGTGACGATGTAGGGCTTGGTGTACCCGCCGCTGATCCAGTCCTGCCTGACCGTGTGGATGGCGCCGTAGGAGTTGACCGCGAGCAGGTCCAGGGCGGGGGAGTGGGCCTTGTAGTAGGTCCAGGCGTGGGTGTAGGCGTCGGTGGAGGTGACCGGGTGGTTGGGGTCGGCGGCGTGGATCGCCTCCGCCACCTCGTTGACGAACTTCGCGTACGCCACCCGTCGCTGCTCGACCACGTCGGCCGGCAGGCCGTGGTCCTGCATGGTGAGGATGACCTCGTTGCCGACGTCCCACATGAGCACGCCCTGGCGGCCCTTGAGGGCGTTGACCCGGGCGACGATCTCGTTCTTCACGTTGGTCTTGTACGCGGTGTCGTTGACGTAGTCGGCGCCCTGGTTGAGCCAGTGCCCGACGATGACCTTGATGCCCTGCTGGGCGGCCCGGTCCAGCAGCGCCGGGGTGTGGGTGTCGTCGACGCCCCAGGTGCGGATCGTGTTGACGCCCATGGCCTTGAGGTCACGCATGTAGCCGTCGGCCGCGGCCTGCGGCGGGCCGTAGGTCAGACCCTTGATCACATACGGCGAACCGTTCACCTGGAGCTGCCAGTTGCCCTGGGAGCCGGTCACCCTGACCGTGCTCGGGCCGGCCGGGGTCGCCGGGTCGGTCATGGCGGCGGGAGTGGTGCCGGTCTGCCTGGAGACCGAGACCTTGTCCACGCTCAGCACGCCGCCCGAGGTGGTGGCGGCGGTCGGTGTCGTGACGCCCGCGAGCGCGTTGGGCAGCGAGCCGCCGATGGCCAGGTCGAGGCGGAGGTAGAAGCCGTGGTGCAGGGCGGCCTTCCAGGCGGCGACGCCGACCTGGCTCTGGCGCACGATCCAGGTCTGCCTGCCGTCGAGGTAGAAGCGGATCTCCTCGTCGGTCTTGGTGCGGTCGATGACCTGGGCGTACTCGTGGTAACCGCTCTGGCAGCCGTCGCAGGTGGCGAAACCGCTGGTGCGGCCGTTGTACTCGTTGCACACCCCGTCGGGGGCGGTGCCGCAGTGCAGGGTGTTGGCCAGCTGGTCGCGGCCGTTGACGCCGGTCATGATGTCGGTCTCGCCGACGGAGGGCCAGTTGTTGTAATTGCCGCGGTAGGCGGCGCCGGTCGCCCGGAAGCCCGGCCAGTAGCCGAGGGCGTTCGCGACGTCGGGCTGCTTCAGCCGGGCGCTGAACCTGAGCATCTCGCCGGGCTTGGGCTCGAAGTCGGTGCGCTGGGTCTCGATCCGGCCCGAGGTCCAGTTGCCCGCGCCGTCCTTGATCGCCTTGATGTTCAGGTTGCCGGTGCCGTCGAGGAAGACGTTGGCCGTCGAGGCGCTCATGGTCTCGACCTCGCCGGTGCCCCAGTTCGCGGCGCCGCCGGGGTAGGAGGTGCCGGTGCGCAGGATCCAGTCGGCAGCCGAGGGGGAGGTGCCGGCCGCTCCGTTGAAGTCGTCCTTCCACACCTCGGTCCAGGTGCCGGGCTCCTCGGGCTCCTGGGGGTTGCCGCCGGTGCCGGTGCGCACCTGCATCTCCCAGAGGGAGTAGCCGTAGCCGGTGCCCCGGGCGGTGCCGTACATCCGTACGTAGCGGCCGGTGCCGGTCACGTCGAGGGTCTGGGTGCCGCCGGTGCCGGTGGTGGTCGAGTAGACGTCCGTCCAGGTCGTGCCGTTGTCGGAGACCTGGATCTTGAACGCCTTGCCGTAGGCGCCCTCCCAGGTCAGCACGGTCTGGCAGATCGGCTGGGAGGAGCCGAGATCGACCTGGAGCCACTGCGGGTCGCTGGCGGCGCTGGACCACCGGGTGTCCGTCAGGTTGCCGTCGAAGGCGGCCGAGGCGGGGGTTCCGGCGCCCTCGATCGACGAGGCCGAGGCGGGCCTGCCCTGGGCGGCGTTCGCGGTGGAGCAGTTCGGCCCCTGGGTGCCACCCATGCTGCCGTAGACCTGGAACTCCCAGAGGGAGTAGCCGTAGCCGGTGCCCCGGGCGGTGCCGTATATCCGTACGTAGCGGCCGGTGCCGGTCACGTCGAGGGTCTGGGTGCCGCCGGTGCCGGTGGTGGTCGAGTAGACGTCCGTCCAGGACGTGCCGTTGCCGGAGGTCTGGATCTTGAACGCCTTGCCGTACGCGCTCTCCCAGGTCAGCACGGCCCGGCTGATCGTCGCGGTGGCGCCCAGGTCGACCTGGAGCCACTGCGGGTCACTGGCGAGGCTGGCCCACCGGGTGCCCGTCAGGTTGCCGTCGACCGCTGCCGCCGCGCCGTAGGCGGCGCCCTCGGACGACGAGGCGGTCGCCGTCCTGCCCTGTGACAGCAGGGTGTCGGCCGCCACCGCGGGACTGACGAATGCCAGACCGGAGACGACCAGGGCCGCGAGGGCGGCGATGACCAGACCTAACCGGAATCGGCCCGAACCACGAGCTGGATGCACGATCTCTCCTCGAAAAGGGGATGCCTGCCATCAACGCGGCAGGGGGGGAGAGCGCTCTCCGTAACCGAGGGTGCTACCGGAGATCGAGCGGTGTCAAGGCCCTTCTTCACGCGACTCCGAAACGCGCTGCTCACGCTCTGGAAACCTGCCCCCGGCCGAGACGCCCCGCAGAAGCCGCTGGTGTCGCACTCCGTGTGTCACGAACATGAACGACGGGTTTCGGGTTGGGTGCCATCTCGTCTTGACAATTCATAACAAAATGGATCAACCTCATAGGAGAGCGCTCTCCGTGCCGCCGTTTTCGACGGCCACCCCCCACAGAAGGAGAGGCAATGCATCCATCCCGAAGCCCAGTCAGGCTCCGCCTGGGACTGGTCGTCGCCACGCTCACCGCGCTGGTCGCGGCCGGCCTGGCGATCATCACCCCGGCCACCGCGGCGGACGCCCTGCTCTCGCAGGGCCGGCCCGCGACCGCCTCCTCCACCGAGGGAGGCGGGTACGGTGCCGGGGCCGCCTTCGACGGCAACAACGGGACCCGGTGGTCCAGCGCCGCCGCCGACCCGCAGTGGCTCCAGGTGGACCTCGGTGCCACCGCGACCGTCTCCCAGGTGGTTCTCAACTGGGAGGGCGCCTACGGCAAGGCGTTCAAGATCCAGGTCTCCGGCAACGGCACGGCGCCGTGGACCGACATCTACTCCACCACCACCGGCACCGGCGGCACCCAGACCCTCGCTGTCTCCGGTTCCGGCCGCTACGTGCGGATGTACGGCACCGCCCGGGGCACCGGCTACGGCTACTCCCTCTGGGAGTTCAAGGTGTACGGCACCGGCGGCGCCGGGACCACCCCGAGGCCGAAGCCGACGTTCACCGACGAGGTGACCCACCACGAGTTCCAGGCCAACTGCTCCTGGACGGCGGACCGGCCGGACGACCCGATTGTCTACCCCGGCCTGCCGGGCGCCTCGCACATGCACACCTTCGTCGGCAACAACACGACCAACGCGAGCAGCACGACCTCCTCGCTCCTTGGCGGCGGTACCTCGTGCACCAACCCGCACGACAGGTCGGCCTACTGGTTCCCGAGCTTCTACAAGGGCGACCAGCTGATCCGGCCGACCGGCAACCAGGTCATCTACTACAAGTCCGGCATCCTTGACTACTGGCAGGTGCAGCCCTTCCCGCAGGGCCTGCGCTTCGTCGTCGGCAGCCCGACCGCGACGCTGGCGGAGTTCCGCGACTCTCCCGGCACCGTCGAGGGCTTCGAGTGCGGCGACGTCTCCCACAGCTGGGACATCCCGACCTCCTGCGTGGCGGGCAGCCAGGTGAACGTCCGTTACCAGTCGCCGAGCTGCTGGGACGGCGTCAACCTCGACAGCCCCAACCACAAGAGCCACATGTCCTATCCCGTCGACGGTTACTGCCCGGCCAGCCACCCGGTGGCGGTGCCGATGCTGGAGTTCAAGATCGCCTTCCCCGCGAGCGGTGACCTGTCGCAGGCGCGGCTGGCCAGCGGCCGCGGCTACACCTGGCACTACGACTTCTTCAACGCCTGGGACAGCCCCGCCATCCTTGACGCCCTGGTGACCCACTGCATCAATGGTGGTCTCCAGTGCAACCCGCGTGGCTACGACCTGTACAAGCCGCACCGCGGCGCCGCCCTCACAGAGAACTTCGAGCTCCCCTGACCGCGGATGCCAGGTCCCGGCCCCGGCGGCCGGGGCCTGGCACCCGCCCCTGACACGAGAAGGTCCATATGAGACGTGCCGGCGCGATTCTCACCCTGTTCCTCGTGTCCGGCCCGGTCGCCGGCTGTGGTGCCCACTCCCCGGCGGCCGCGCCGGGCCACCATCATGAATCCCCGGCATCGGTCGCCCCCGCCGCCCCCGCCGCCACGCCGGCGGCCGGTTTCAACACCACGGACACCGCGTGGCTCCAGTTGATGATCCCGATGGACGAGCGGACGCTGCCCCTGCTCGACCTCGGCGCCGAACGCGGGCACGACCCGGCGGTACGGCGGCTGGCCGCCCGGATCAGGAAGGCCCATCTGGCCGAGCTCGAACGCCTCAGGGAGATGCTGGGCCGTACCGGCCTGCCCGCGACGAACGTGCACGAAGGGCATGACATGCCGGGTATGGTCACCGCCGCCGATCTGGCGGCGCTGAGGAAGGCCACCGGTCCGGCCTTCGACCGGCTCTTCGCCGACCGCCTGCGCGAGCACCTCGACCAGTCGGCCGCGGTAGCCCGCTCCGAGCAGACCGCCGGTGCCGACGAGGGGACGAGGGCTCTGGCCGCAGCCGTCGAGCGGGCCCGCGTCGCCCAGAGCGATCTGCTCGACGGCATCCGCTGACCGGATCCCCGGGGACACCGTCGCGCCGCCGTTTTTGGACATTGACAGCGCGCTGACGTCGTGACGTACTGGAGAGCGCTCTCCAAGAGTGATCTACAACAGTGATCTCCAACGGTGAAGGGAAACCACGTGAGCATCGACGAGTTCGACCGGCTGGTGGAGAAGCTGGACCTGGAACGTAAGGTGCGGCTGCTCACCGGGGCGACCGTGTGGTCCACCCACGCCGAGCCGGGCATCGGACTGCGGGCCATGGTCACCTCCGACGGCCCGGTCGGTGTGCGCGGGGAGGGCTGGGACGAGCGGAGCACCTCGCTGACCCTGCCGTCGGCCACCGCACTGGCCGCGACCTGGGACGAGGATCTGGTGGAGCTGCTGGGTGGGCTGCTCGCCGCCGAGGCGCGGCGCAAGGGCGTGGACGTCCTGCTCGCACCGACGCTCAACCTGCACCGCTCGCCGCTCGGCGGGCGCCACTTCGAGTGCTACTCCGAGGACCCGCTGCTGACCGGCAGGATCGGCGCCGCCTGCGTCAGGGGAGTCCAGTCCGGCGGGGTGGCGGCCACCGCCAAGCACTACGTCGCCAACGACTCCGAGACCGAGCGGCTCACCCTCGACGCCCGCGTCGAGGAGCAGGTCCTGCACGAGCTGTACCTGGCGCCGTTCGAGGCCGCGGTGCAGGCGGGCGTCTGGGCCGTCATGTCCGCCTACAACGGGGTGAACGGGACCACGATGTCGGAGAGCCCGCTGCTCACAGACCCGCTCAAGACGATGTGGGGGTTTGACGGGGTGGTGGTGTCGGACTGGGGAGGCGTCCGCTCCACCGCCCCCTCGGCCCGCGCCGCGCAGGACCTCGCGATGCCGGGGCCGCAGGGCCCCTGGGGAGAGGCACTGGTCGCCGCGGTGCGCGCGGGCGAGGTACCCGAGGCCGCGATCGACGACAAGGTACGGCGCCTGCTCAGGCTGGCCTCCCGGGTCGGCGCGCTGGACCTCGGCTCCGCCGTCCCGCCGGAGCCCGCGGAACGGGAAGACCACGGCCCCGCCCGCGTGCTGCTGCGCCGGGCCGTCGCCGCGAGCACGGTGCTGCTGCGCAACGAGGGGTCGCTGCTCCCGCTGGACCCCTCGCGGCTGCGCAGGGTCGCGGTGCTCGGGCCGAAGGCCGCCGTCGCCAGGATCCAGGGCGGCGGCAGCGCGGGCGTGTACCCGATGTCCGTCGTGTCGCCCCTCGACGGCATCCGCGAGGCGCTGTCCGGCATCGCGGAGGTGCTCCATTCGCCCGGCCCGCACCTCGACGACCGGCCCACCCCGCTGGGCACGGAGAACGCCCGCAACCCGCTGACCGGTGAACCCGGCGTCCTGGTCAGGCTGCTGGACGCCGGGGGCGCGGAGATCCACGCCGAGCACCGGCTGACCGGCCGTGTCCTGGAACCGGCGCGGATCGACGCCGCGGCCACCGTCGAGATCCGCGCGCTGCTGAGCCCGGAGACGGACGGCGCCTGGGAACTGGCGGTGGCCGGATGGGGGCACGTGCTGCTGGAGGTGGACGGCCGCGTCCTGGTGGACGAGGAGGTGGAACGCGACACCGACGACCCCGCCACCGTGCACCTGTCCCCGCCGTACCGGCGGGTCAGGGTCCCGATGGCCGCGGGCAGGGAGGTGGAGCTCGTCTCCCGGCGGCGGCTCGACCCCGGCAGCGGGATCGCCTCGGTCCTGGCCGCCGACCCGTCCCGCCGAGCCGACGAGGTGGAGCTGGCGGCCGCGGTCGAGCTCGCCGGGACCTGCGACGCCGTCATCGTCGTGGTCGGCTCCACCGAGGAGATCGAGAACGAGGGCGTCGACCGTACCCACCTTGACCTGCCGGGACGCCAGGACGAGCTGGTCCGCGCGGTGGCCGCGGCCAACCCGGCCACCGTCGTGGTCGTCAACTCCGGCGGCCCCATGATCCTGCCGTGGCGCGAGGAGGTGGCGGCGCTGCTGCTGAGCTGGTTCCCTGGCCAGGAGTACGGGCACGGCCTGGCCGACGTCCTGTTCGGCCGCGCCGAGCCCGGCGGCCGGCTGCCCACGACCTGGGCGGAGCGAGCACTCGTCTCCACGGCACCCGACGGCGGGACGCTCGCCTACGCCGAGGGCCTGGACATCGGCTACCGCGGCTGGCTGCGGCAGCCCGAGCCACCCGCGTACTGGTTCGGGCACGGGCTCGGCTACACGTCCTGGTCCTACGACAGCCTCACGCTGCCCTCGGAGGCCGCCCCGGACGGCTCGCTGCCGGTCCGGGTACGGCTGCGCAACACCGGCGAGCGCGCCGGGCGCGAGGTCGTCCAGGTCTACCTGTCCCGGCCGGAGACGGACGTGGCCCGTCCCGTGCGCTGGCTGGCCGGCTACGCCCTGGCCGACGCGGGGCCCGGCGAGGTCGTCGACGTCACGGTGGACATCCCGGCGCGGGCCTTCCAGCACTGGTCGGCCGAGCACCACGCCTGGCGGGCCGAGGAGGGCGCCTTCACGGTGCTCGCCGGACGCTCGGCCGCCGACCTGCCGTTGAGCGTCGAGGTGCTCGCCGGCGAGCAGGCGCCGACCCCGCGGAAGCCCTCGGGAGAGCGCTCTCTCGCTGTGCTATAAAAGCCTTCTGACGTACTCCCCACAGCTGAGGCCGGGGGTCTTCACGCTTAAGGAGAGGTTATGGGCGAAGGCCTGCCGCGGGTGTCGGCACCCCCCACCCTGGAGGATGTGGCACGGGCGGCGGGGGTCTCCCGGGCCACGGTCTCGCGCGTGATCAACGGAATTCGCAATGTCGATCTCGCGATCCAGGAGAAGGTCAGGCAGGCGATCGCCCTCACCGGCTACGTGCCCAACCAGGCGGCGCGCTCGCTGGTCACCCGGCGGACGGGGGCGATCGCCCTGATCGTCTCCGGGGCCGGCGGCGACGAGGAGAACCCGTTCCCCGGCCATGTCTTCGCCGACCCGTTCTTCGGGCGGGTGGCCGGGGGGGTCGTCGGTTTCCTGCGCCCGCTGGGCATCTACCCGATCCTGATGTTCGCCGACACCCCGGAGAGCCGCGACCAGGTCATCGCCTACCTGCGCCAGGGCAACGCCGACGGGGCCATCCTGGTCTCCATCAGCGCCGAGGACACGCTGCCCAGGCTGCTCGCCGAGGCCGCGCTGCCCACCGTGCTCTTCGCCAGACCGGCCAGGCCGATCCCGATCAGCTACGTCGACGTCGCGCACCGGGCCGGGGGCAAGCTGGCCGCCGACCATCTCGTCGCCCGGGGCTGCCGCCGGCTGGCGACCATCTCCGGCCCGCTCGACGTCCCGGCCAGCCAGGACCGCCTGGCGGGCTTCCAGGAGGCGATGGCCGTCCACGGCCACCCCTACATTCCCTGCGTGGAGGGCAACTTCACGCTTGCCAGCGGCGAGGCGGCGATGGAGCGGCTGCTCGCCGAGCACCCCGACGTCGACGGCGTCTTCGCGGCCAACGACCTGATGGCCCAGGGCGCCCTGCTGGTGCTGCGCCACCACGGGCGCCGGGTGCCCGACGACGTGGCCATGGTGGGCTTCGACGACAGCAGCGCGGCACTGGTCTGCCGCCCGCCGCTCACCACGGTCCGCCATCCCGTCGAGGACATGGCCGCCGAGATGGGACGGCTGCTGCTGGCCCACATCGAGCAGCCGGACCACCCGGTGACCTCACGGATCTTCGAACCGACCCTGGTGATCAGGGAGTCGGCCTGACCTCGGAGGCCGGTAGGGCGGCGAGGGGGAGTGAGACGGCCGTGGTGGCCGCCTCCGCCGGTGTGGCGGGGCCTGCCTACCGGTCGGCGAGGGGGGTGATCTCCTGGACGGACGGCGCGTGCTGGGGGCAGCCCGGCGGGGGGCCCATCGTCTCCGAGCGCGAGATCACCGTGAAGGAGGCATCAAGGTGGGTGAGCTTCAGCAGCCTGAGGACCACGGGTGGCGCTCCGGCCAGGAGCAGCGGGGCGTCGCGCTCGCGCGCGTACCGCTTGATACCGATCAGCGAGCTCAGGCCGCAGGCGTCGATGAAGGTGACCCCGGAGAGGTCGATGATGACCGTGCCCTGGCAGGCGTCGATGGCTTCCTGCACGCAGTCGGACAGCTCCGGCCTGGTGGCCAGGTCGAGCTCGCCGGCCACCGTGATGACCACGAAGCCGCTCGCGTGTTCGCTCGTGAGTTGAAGTGCGTTCATCGCCCACTTCCCTGCAGGCTCACGTGAATGTACGTATCCGGCCGGGGAGTGTCACTCTGACGTCCGGCCTCAGCTCGTCCTCCCGATCGCGTCTTGCCCGGCGCGAAGATGGATGGACGATCTGAAGCCACGATACTCCCTAACGGTGCGAACCATCGCTTTCCGTGATCGTGTAGCTTCGAAGCGAAGTGTAGATGCCTACCCGTATATGTGCCAGCTATTCGAGGAAACAGTTTGCCGGTGGCGCGCGTCGGCCTTCGGCCGGAGGGCTCGAAAAGGGTTGGGAGGGTGCTGCGAGAGTTACGGAAGAGGAGGGTGAGCCGGCCGGGAAAGCTGCTCTGAGCTGGGGTGATTCAGTTCGTCGAGTGACTCGGGGTCAGCGCGTCCAGCGCCTCGCGCAGGCTGCCGCGTACCTCGAAGTGCCGGTCGAGATTGGTGATCGTCAGCAGATGGGTGATCATGCCGGGACCCACCACCAGGATGAGGCGGCAGCGGGCCTCCCTGAGCCGGGTGAGGGTGCCCACCAGGACGCCCAGCCCCACCGAGTCGCAGAACGGCACCCTGGTCAGGTCGACCACCAGACCCGGGAGGCCGGCACCGTCCAGGACGCGGTCGATCTCCGCGCGCAGCCGGGGAGCGACGGCCAGGTCGAGCTCGCCTGTCGCCCGCACGACCGCGCAGGGACCGCTGCGCCACGTCTGAACATCAAATGTCGAGATCACGGTCACCACCTCCGTGCCCCGCTGACTGCCCAAGCCGAAGATTGTTATGCGCAACATCACTTTTTGCAGATGTTCTCCGTGGCCGTCCTCGCCGTTGGGGTCGCCAAGGGGGAGGCGGTCGGAGTCGCCGGTGCGGTCGTCTCCTTCACGGTGACCTTCTTCGGCGGCGCGTGTTTCAGGCCGACGACCACCTCGATCGCGTCACCGAGGCTCTCCACCCGGCGCGACTCCGCGCCGGGTAGCGCGGCGGCGACGGTGCGCGCCGAGTCCTCGCGGCCCGGGCCGTACCGGACGACCGTCCTTTCGAAGCCCTTCTGCGGGGTGTTGCCGGCCGCCTCGGGCACCAGGAATCCGACCTTCTGCAGCTCGGTCCTGGTCTGCGCGCCCAGCCCCTTGATCGTGGTGCCGTTGAGAACCCTGAGGGAGATCCGCGCGGGCGGTACGGTCAGCGCGGGAGCCGTGGGGGAGGCCGAGGCGCTCGGGGTGGGCGTGGACCCGGCGGGTTTGGTCGGCTTGACGAGCGTCTCGTCGGCGGCGATCCGGCGGAACAGCTCCTTGGCCGCGTTCTTGTCCCAGAGCACGGCGGACTCGCCGGTCGGCGTCCGGTAGTCGACCTCGGCGAGCGGGACCGTGGCGAAGGCCACGTCGTCCGTGGAGACGTCCTTGAGCTGGTTGGCCAGGCCGAGCAGGTCCTTGCGGAGCGCGTCGTCCACCCGGACCGTGTCGAGGGCGGTGTCGACGAACGAGGCCAGCCTGATCGGGTTGGTGAGCGTGTCGCCGCTGAGTGCCTGGTTCAGCAGCGCGGAGATCACCTGCTGCTGGCGGTCGATGCGGTCCAGGTCGGAGCGGGCGGTGGCGCGGGTTCGGGCGTAGGAGAGGGCCTTGACGCCGTCGAAGGAGTAGGTGCCCGGCTCCAGGTTGAGTGCGGTCTTCGGGTCGTTGATCGGGACCGGTGTGCAGACCGAGATGCCGCCGAGCGCGTCGACCACGTTGATGAAGCCGAGCACGTTGACCTCGACGTAGTGGTGGAGGGTCAGGCCGGTGGCCGCCTGCACCGTGCGGGTCGCGAGCTTCGGGCCGCCGAACTGGTAGGCCGCGTTGATCTTGTGCTGGCCCTTGCCGGGGATCGTCGTCCAGGTGTCGCGGGGGAGGCTGACCACGGTGACCCTGCGGTGGTCCTCCGACAGGTGGATCACCATCATGGTGTCGGTGCGCTCGCCGCTCTCGCGGCCCAGCTTGAGCTGGTTCTGCTGCTTGCGGGTGAGGTCGTCGCGCCTGTCGACGCCGACCACCAGGATGTTCATCGCGCCGCTGCTCGGCCGCGACCCCTGCAGCCCCGCGTCGACCGACTTGATCTTTGTCGTCGCGTAGTTCGTCAGCGCCCACGTCACTCCGGAGCTGCCCAGGACCAGGCACGAGAGCGTTCCCGCGATGACGAGACCGCGTCGCCTGGTGCGGGCACCCCTGGCTGACCTGCGGTCACGTCTCGGGTTCAATCGGACACTGCCGTAGGCGTCGCCGCCCACGTGCACACCCGAATCCTCATGCGGGTCACGCATGCATGGCCCCCTAGGCTCCTGCTGGGTCGATGAGGTACCCGTTCGTACAGTAGCGTGAGCGACGCCATGAAGCAGTTCCCCGACTCGCCCGCGCCGGCGTCGTCTTCCGAGACACGTGTCTGGCCTCCGATCTCCATCGTCATCCCGGTGCTGAACGAGGAGCGCCATCTGCGGGAGGCGGTGCGTCAGGTGCTGTCGCAGCGGTACGAAGGACCGATCGAGGTCGTCCTCGCGATCGGCCCCTCCCGCGACCGCACCCAGGAAGTCGCCGACGAGATCGCCGCCGACGACCCCCGCGTGATCGTGGTCCCCAACCCCACGGGCCGGACTCCCAACGCGCTCAACGCCGCCATCGCCGCGTCAAGCAACAAGATCATCGCCAGGGTGGACGGCCACGCGATGCTCCCCGACGACTACCTCCGGGTCGCGGTCGAGACCCTTGAGGAGACCGGCGCGGACAACGTGGGCGGCATCATGGCCGCCGAGGGCGTCACGCCGTTCGAGCAGGCCGTGGCCCGCGCGATGACCTCCAAGATCGGTGTCGGCGGCGCCAGATTCCACACCGGCGGCACCGCGGGCCCGGCCGACACGGTCTACCTCGGCGTGTTCCGCCGGGAGGCTCTGGAACGGGTCGGCGGCTACGACGAGCACTTCCAGCGGGCCCAGGACTGGGAGATGAACCACCGCATCCGCGAGACGGGCGGCCTGGTCTGGTTCCAGCCCCGGATGCGCGTCTCCTACCGGCCGAGGCCCAACCTCAAGGCCCTCGCCAAGCAGTACTTCCACTACGGCCGCTGGCGCAGGGTGGTCGCCCGCACCCACGAGGGCACGATCAACCTGCGCTACCTGGCGCCGCCGCTGGCCGTGTTGGCCATCCTCGCCGGCCTGATGGTCTCCCCCTTCCTCTGGCCGGGCCTGCTGATCCCCGGCGGCTACCTGGCGGCGGTCCTGGCCGGCTCCGTGGTCACCGGCAGCGGCCTGCCGCCCCAGGCGCTCATCCGGCTGCCGCTGGTCTACGTCACCATGCACATGTCGTGGGGTTGGGGTTTTCTGACCAGCCCGAGGAGGCTCGGCAAGCCGGGCTGACCCACTTCACCGGGGCGGGAGCCGGTCAGGGGCGGGCATCGACCACCTGACCGGTGACGCCGGAGGCGAGCACGTCCAGCGAGGTGCGGGCGACGGTGCGCGGGGCGTCGCTCCGCCCGGGAACGACGCAGTTGACCCGTACTCCGTAGAAGGCCCATTCCCCCGCCAGCGCCCGGGTCAGACCGGCCAGCGCGGCACCCGCGGCGGAGCGCAGGCTGTCATCGGCGCCCTCGACCCGGGCGGGGGCGTGGAACAGCAGGTGGCCCCGGGTCTCGCGGAGATGGGGGAGAGCGGCCCTGGCGATGTTGACCGGACCCAGGTGGTGCACGTTCATGCTCTCGGCGATCGCGGTGTCGTCCACCGCGTCGAGCCGGCCCGAGGGCGCGGCCCCCGGGGCGTTGACCACGTAGTCGATCCCGCCCGTCTCCTTGGCGGCGTGGGCGAGCGCGTCGGCCACGGCGCCGGGGTCCTCGACGCGCACCCCTTCGAGCGCCCCGGAGAGGTCGGACGGCCCGGGGAAGCGGAACACGCGGGCGCCGTGCTCTCCGGCCAGCTCCGCCACCTCGGCGCCCGCGCCGAAGACCACCACGGTCCTGCCCTCCATCGCCTCGCGCAGGGCGGAGGCCGAGGCGGGGGGAACGTCGCTCGCGGCGAGCCGCAGGAGCGTGTCGGCGATGAGGAGGTCCACCGGGTGGGTGACCTTCATGTTCCGCTCGCTGCCGGTCACCACGTGGATCGGCACCTCGGGCAGGTAGCGCAGCACCACGCCGCAGTCGTCGGTGGGCGGCCGGTCGCCGAAGCCGGGGTCGGCGAAGGCTCGCTGGTACGCCTCGCGGATCACCGAGAGCCGGAAGCACTGCGGGGTCTGGACGCGGCGCAGGGTGGCACGGTCGGGGACGTCACGAACGATCTCCCCGTCCGGCCCCTGCGAGGTCACCACGATCGTGTCGGAGCTCGGGATCGCCACCTCGACGGCCGAGCAGGTCCTCAGCGCCTCGACGCAGTCGGTGATGATCCTCCTGTCCGCCAGCGGGCGTACCGCGTCGTGCAGCAGCACGTCGCACTCCTGGGGTCCCAGGGCCCGCAGCGCCCGCCAGGTGGTCTCCGGGCGGCTCTGGCCGCCCTCCAGGACCTGGGTGACCTTCGCGAAGCCGTTCCGCTCGACGATCCGCTCCACCTCCCCGGTGAAGCCGGGCGCCATCAGCACGATGACCTCGTCGATCTCCGGCGCCTCCTCGAACAGGGCGAGGGTGTGTTCCAGGATCGTCCGGCCCGCTATCTCCAGCAGCTGCTTGGGGGTGCCGAGGCCGACGCGCCGGCCGACGCCGCCTGCCAGGACCACTCCGACGGTTCGAGGACGCGGTTCACGTTCGGCCAAGATCAGATTCCTTTGACAGTTCGGGTATGGCGAGCGTAATGGGTGCGTACCCGATCGTCCGGCGTGCTCCCGTGCTATCCCGTCAAGATCTAGCTACCCTGAGTGCGCACTCCCCGATTCGTACGGTGATCCCGTCGGATACGAAGGAGCCCGGATTGCCTGACTCTCACGCCGCCTCCCAGACGGCCGCGGTCGTGCTCGCCACCACCGAGGCGTCCGCCCTGCGCTGTCCCGCCGGAACGCTGCTCGACAGGCTGACCGGACAGCTTGCCACACTCTCGGTGCGGGAGGTGCACGTGGTGGCCCGCTCCAGCGACATCATCCACGCGCCCGGCGGCACCCACATGATCGGCGCCGAGGGGTCGCGGGGGCTCGCCGACGACCTGCGCAGGGTCGCGAAGGTGGCTCGCTCGTCCATCGGCCCCGTGCTGCTGGTCGCCGGTGACCTGGTGGCGCACACCGAGGCGCTGGCCATGCTCACCGAGCATCCGGCCCGTGACACCCGCGCGCTGGTGAGCGAGGGCGAGAGGGCCGCGCCGGGGCCGTCACGCCCGCCGGTCAGGATCGACGGCGGGAACGTGGTGGCCGCGGGCACCTCCTTCCACGAGGTGGGCGAGGCGGACGGCACCTTCAGGGGCGCGCTCCAGGTGGGAGTGTCCGACCTGACGCGCCTCGCCGAGGCCGCCGAGACGCTCGCCGAGCTCGCCGAGGCGGGCGGCTTCGGCCCGATGGACGGCGGCGAGGCCCCACAGCTGCTCCTGGTCGGTCTGGTCCGCGCCGGTGTCCCGGTGCGCGCGGCCGGGCTCGGCCGGCTGCACGGCGACCGGATGGCCGAGCAGGCGGACGTCGACTCGGCGGTGCCGAGGCTGGCGGAGGTCGACGAGGCCGAGGCCCGGCTGGACGGCGCGGTCAAGGCCAACGACGGCTTCTTCGCCACGTACGGAGTGAGCTCCTGGTCCAGGCACCTGGTGAAGCTCGCCGCCAGGCTCGGTCTGACGCCGAACGCGATCACCGGCATGTCCGTCGGCCTGGCCGCGCTCGCCGCGGTCTGGTTCTCCACGGGCACCCGGCAGGCCCTGATCGCCGGGGCGGTCCTGCTCTACCTGTCGTTCGTGCTCGACTGCGTCGACGGCCAGCTCGCCCGCTACACCCGTGCCTTCTCGCCGTTCGGGGCCTGGCTGGACGCCACCTTCGACCGGGTCAAGGAGTACGTCGTCTACGTGGGACTCGCCTTCGGGTACGCGGCCGGGCTGGAGGCCACCGGCGGCGGACCCGACGGCATCTGGGGGCTCGCGGTGGCCGCGATGATCCTGCAGCTGCTCCGGCACATGATCGATTTCTCGTACGCGGGGGCGCGTGCCGACGCCGCCCGGGTGGGCGCGGCCTGGGCCAGGACGCCGGGCTCGCCGGGTGACCCGGCCGATGACGCCAGACGGCCGGTGCCGCTCCGCGAGCCGGAGCGGCAAGCCACACCGGTGGGTACCGGTGCCGTGCGGGCCGCGGACGGCGGGGCCGAGCAGAACACCGGGAGAGCGGCCGGGGACGGCGACGGGCCGGGTACGGGCAACGCGATCGTACGGCTCTCGCGGACCATGGAGAAGGCGTCCCCCACCCGCTGGTTCAAGAAGATCATCGTGCTGCCCATCGGTGAGCGGATGGCCCTGATCGCGGTGACCGCCGCCCTCTTCAACGCCCGGGTGACCTTCGTCGCGCTGCTGGTCTGGGGCGGGATCGCCGCGACCTACACTCTCGCGGGCCGGATGGGCAGGTCGTTGAGCCGGTGACCGGAGACGGTGGGCGCGCGGCAGGGCGGGGTGGGCCCGCCACGAGACGGGAGACTCGGGCGTGGACGGGGGCTCCGCCGGGGCGGCGGTTCCCGCCATCGAGTCGGCCGGTCACGGGATCGGCCGGGCCTGCCACGGGGCAGGCGGTGTCCGTCGCGGGGCGGGCAGGAACGGTCGGGCTTTTCGCGGGGCGACTGGGAAAACGGATGTGATCATGGTTTCTGTGCATATGGCGCCGGTGCCGCGTAGTGCCGTGGTCGCCTACCGGGACGACGGGGTGCCGTCGAGGGCCATGGGCGCACTGGTCGCCGGGCAGCTGCCGCCGCTGCCGCCCGCCATCGTCGGGATGTTCGTGACCGGGGTGCTGCTGCTGGTCGGTGTGGCCGGCACCGACGGGCTGGCGGTCTTCGCCCCCGCGGTGGCGCTGCTGCTCGCCGGTCCGGGCAGCTCCCACCCGCACGACGGCCGGCTCGACTGGCTGGTGCCGCCGATCCTGCGTCTCACCGAGTACGGCTTCGTGGCCTCGGTGGGCTTCGCGCACGACGTGCCGCCGTGGCTGATCCTCATACTGCTCGGCGCGATGGCCTTCCACCACTACGACGTCGTCTACCGCCTCCGGCAGCGGGTCTACCCGCCGACCTGGCTGGCCACATCCGGCCTCGGCTGGGACGGCAGGATGCTGCTGGTCGCCCTCGGCGGCCTCGCCGGGCAGGTCACGCTGGTGTTCGTGCTGCTCTCGCTGTACCTGTGGTGCCTTTTCAGCTGGGAGAGCATCACCTGCTGGCTGGCCGCCCCGAGGTTCGGGATGGACGCGGCCGACCTCGGCGCACACGATTGAGAACACCCGGCAAACCCTCAATTACACGATCAGGGCCTGAAGGCAACTAACCTTTGGGGCCTAGGAGTGCCCGCCGGGAGGCTCTCACCCGAATGAGGAGTGCGCGTTGCTGGGAATGGTGCTGGCCGCCGGGGCCGGACGGCGTCTGCGGCCGTACACGGACACGCTGCCCAAGGCGCTCGTGCCGGTCGACGGCGACACCACGATCATGGACATCTCGCTGCGTAACCTCGCGGCGGCCGATCTCCGCGATGTCGTGGTCATCGTCGGTTACCAGGCGCAGGCCGTACACGAGCGCAAGGCCGAGCTGGAGCGGCGGCACGGCGTGAAGCTCACCCTCGTGCACAACGACAAGGCCGAGGAGTGGAACAACGCCTACTCCCTGTGGTGCGCGCGCGACTACTTCGACCAGGGCGTGCTCCTGGTCAACGGTGACACGGTGCACCCCGTCTCGGTGGAGGAGACGCTGCTCTCCGCGCCCGCGACCACCGACATCCTGCTCGCGGTCGACGACGTCAAGAAGCTCGCCGACGAGGAGATGAAGGTCACCCTCGACGGTGGCCGTCACCTGCGGCTGATCACCAAGCTGATGGATCCGGCCGAGGCCGCCGGTGAGTACATCGGCGCCACGCTCATCCGTCCCGGCATCGGTGAGCGCCTCGCCGACGCCCTGCAGGCCACCTTCGAGCGCGACCCGCAGCTCTACTACGAGGACGGTTACCAGGAGCTCGTGGCCCGCGGCGAGAAGATCGCGGTCGCCCCGATCGGCGACGTCCCGTGGGTCGAGGTAGACAACCACGACGACCTCGCCAAGGCGCGGGAGATCGCGTGCCGATACTAGCCAGGATGCTCCCGGCGCCCTTGTCCATGGAGGTGCGGCGGGGCGCGATCGCCCAGCTCGGATCGTTGCTGGCGGACAGCCGGGTGGCGACCTCCGGGCGGGTGGCGGTGGCGGTGGGGCCGGGCCAGGGAGACAGGATCACCTCGGTGATCGCTCCCTCGCTCGACGAGGCCAGGTTCTTCCGGGTCTCGGACGGATCGGTGGACGAGGCGGTCTCGCTCGGCGCCGAGCTGCGCAAGGGCGCGTACGAGGCGGTCGTGGGCATCGGCGGCGGCAAGACCATCGACGTGACCAAGTACGCCGCGTCGCTGGCCGGGATCCCGATGGTGGCGGTGGCCACCAACCTGTCGCACGACGGGATCTGCTCGCCGGTGGCCTCGCTGACGCACGACGGCGGCAAGGGCTCCTTCGGCGTGCCCATGCCGCTGGCCATCATGGTGGATCTCGATTTCGTCCACGACGCGCCCGCCTCGCTGGTCCGTTCCGGGGTCGGCGACGTGGTCAGCAACCTCTCGGCGATCGAGGACTGGCAGCTCGGCACGAGCGAGCGCGGCGAGCCGATCGACGGCCTGGCCTGCGCGATGGCCCGCACCGCGGCGGAGGCGGTGATCGGCAGGGCCGACTCGATCGAGGCCGACGCGTTCCTGACCGTGCTGGCCGAGGCGCTCATCCTGTCGGGGATGTCGATGGTGGTCGCCGGGTCTTCCCGTCCTTCGAGTGGCGGAGACCATGAGATCCTGCATGCCGTGGATCAGCTTTTTCCCGGCACCTCCAACCACGGCGAGCTCGCCGGGATAGGTGCCGCGTTCTGCTTCTTCCTCCGCGAGGACTCACGGAGGCTCAACCAGGTCGTCGACTGCCTGCGCGGGCATGAGCTGCCGGTCAGCCCCACCGACGTGGGGCTGTCCGCGGCCCAGTTCACCGAGGCGGTCATGCTGGCGCCGGCCACCCGCCCCGGTCGCTACACGATCCTTGAGCACCTGCGCCTGTCGGAGCCGGAGATTCGTGATCGGGTGGAGGATTATGTCCGGGCCGTCGGTCGCTGAGCTCCGTGCGGTGGCCCAGCCGCACTCGACCATGGAACGCAACAGCGGCGAGCACTGGGCCGGCGTGCTCTACATGCGCAAACTGTCGATCTACGTCACCTGGTTCCTCGCCAAGACGCCGATCACGCCCAACCAGACCACCTGGCTGATGATCCTCACCGGGTTGCTGGCCGGAGTGGTGCTCGCGCTGCCCGGCCTCTGGGCGGCGGTGCTGGCGGCACTGCTGGTCCAGCTCTACCTGCTGCTCGACTGCTCCGACGGCGAGTTGGCCCGCTGGACCCGGCGCACCTCCATCACCGGCGTCTACCTTGACCGGGTCGGCCACTACTTCGCCGAGGCCGCCCTGCTCATCGGGCTGGGGTTCCGGGCGTCGGAGATCCTGCCCGACTGGTACACCGTGACGGGCTTCGCCGCCGCGCTCGGCGCCATCCTGATCAAGGCGGAGACCGACCTGGTCGACGTGGCCCGCGCCCGCTCCGGGCTGGTCGCGGCGAGTGAGGCCTCGGCCGAGCACTTCCAGTCGCGCGGGCTGGGCCTGGCGCGTAAGGCCGCGGCGGCGCTGAGGTTCCACCGGATCGTGCAGGCGGTCGAGCTGTCCCTCCTCGTCGTGGTCGCGGCGATCTGGGACGCGATCAACGGAGGGCTGGCCGCGACGAGGGTGCTCGTGGTGGCCTGCGTGGTCGTCGCGGTGCTGCAGATGATCCTGCATCTGATCAGCATTCTGGCGTCCAGGCGGCTTTCATGAGGAACCGGATGGCGTCCGGGCGCGTCGTAGGTGCGAACACCTTACTGTTTGGCAGGTGTTCGCCGACGGTTCCGATACGCTTGTTTCCCGGTAACCAAGGAAGCATTGACCCTGCCAGAATTGCCCGATCCAGCAGACTCGGTGATCATGAACGTATGCTCCGTACGTGCTTTCGACGCGTCAAGGCGATGACCCGTTGAAGATCTCGTGCGTCATCCTCACCATGGGTAACCGGATCCCAGAGCTGGACCGGGCGGTCGAATCCGCGCTGAACCAGGTCGACGGCGACGTCGAGGTGGTCATCGTCGGCAACGGCACCGATGTTCCCGAGCTGTCGGCCACCGTGCCCGAGGGGTCCTCGGCCTCGATCAGAAGCGTGCGGCTGAGCCACAACGCGGGCATTCCCGCGGGCCGCAACCGTGGCGTCGAGGAGTGCACGGGCGACGTCGTCCTCTTCCTCGACGACGACGGCTGGTACGCCGACCAGGGGCTCGTCTCCCACCTGCGGGAGCGCTTCTCCACCGAGCACGACCTCGCGGTCGTCTCCTTCCGGGTGAAGGACCCCGACGGCGGCATCGGCCAGCGCCGCCACGTTCCCCGCCTGCGGGCGGGCGACCCTGAGCGGTCCTCCCCGGTCACCACCTTCCTGGGCGGCGCGTGCGCCATCCGCCGGTCGGCGTTCCTCCAGGTCGGCGGGCTTCCCGAGCGCTTCTTCTACGCCCATGAGGAGACCGACCTGGCCTGGCGGCTCCTCGGTGAGGGCTACCGCATCGAGTACGACGCCAAGACGGTCATGTACCACCCGCAGGTCCCCCCGACCAGGCACACGGACTTCTACCGGCTCAACGCCCGCAACCGGGTCTGGCTGGCCCGCCGCAACCTTCCCTGGGTGCTCGCGACGCTCTACCTGCTCAACTGGAGCGTGCTGACCCTGGTCCGCGAGCGCTCGGGGCCCGCCCTGCGCGCCTGGTTCAAGGGCTTCGGCGAGGGGCTCAGAGAACCCGCGGGGGAGCGTCGCCCGATGGGCTGGAAGACCGCCTGGCGCATGCTGCGCCTCGGCCGCCCACCGATCGTCTGAGTCCCGCTCCGGCATGGACGTCTACACTCTCGGCGAGGCCTTCGGCGTGGTCACCAGCGGCCGGATCCGCCATGAGCACGAGGCCAGGCTGGACGTCGCCGGTGCCGAGTTCAACGTCGCGATCGGGCTGTCCCGGCTCGGCCACCGGGTGAGCTGGCTGGGCAAGGTCGGCGGTGACGAGCTGGGGTCCAGGATCCTCACCGTGCTGCGCGGCGAGGGGGTGGACGTCTCCGACGTCCGGGTGGACGAGGGATCGCCGACCGGGATGCTGCTGAAGGAGTCGAGGCTCGGTCAGGCCGCCAGGGTCACCTACTACCGCACGGGCGCCAGGCTCGCCCAGGGGAACGTTCCCGTCGACCGGGTCGCGGCCTCGCGCGTCCTGCACGTCAGCGGGATCACCGCCGCGCTGAGCGCGCGCGACGCCATGCACGCCGCGGTACGGGCCGCGCGGACCGCGAGGGTCCCCGTCTCGGTGGCGATCGACTACCACGACCAGCTCTGGCCCGACCTGCGGGAGGCCGAGGAGATCCTCAGCGTGCTGGCCTGCTCGGCGGACGTGCTGTTCGTCCGGCAGAGCGAGCTCGACCTGGTCAAGCCCGCGCTCACCGGAGACCGCGAGGTCATCGTGATACGCGGCGCCCGGGGGGCGAGCGTCCGGGTCGACGGCGTCCGCCACGACGCCGCCGGCATCTCCGCGCCGGTGGTCGATCCCAACGGCTCGGGGGACGCCTTCGTCTCGGGCTATCTCAGCGCGGCGCTGGAGGGACTGCACCCGACCGACCGGCTGCGCCGCGGGTTCCTGCTCGCCGCCTTCGCCTCGTCCGGACCCAGCGACTGGCAGGGCCTCCCGACCAGAGCCGAGCTGCCCCTGCTGGAACTCGACGGCTGACTCCGTACCGGGGCCGCCGTGCCAGGCGACCCGCCGAACGGGCCGGAGCCGTTCACCCGGTCGTTATCCGGTCGCTCGCCGCCCCCGGTTAAGTGATCATTGACGTATGTCCGCACGTGAGATTGTTGTGCTCGGTTCCGCCAGTGCGGTTCCCACCCGTACCCGTAATCACAACGGCTACCTGCTGCACTGGGACGGGCACGGCCTGCTGTTCGACCCGGGGGAGGGGACGCAGCGGCAGATGATTCACGCCGGGTTCAGCGTGCACGACGTCAACTGGATCTGCCTGACCCACTTCCACGGCGACCACTGCCTCGGAGTGCCGGGAATCGTCCAGCGGATGTCACGTGACGGGGTGGCCGAGGCGAACGCGGCCTTCCCCGCCAGCGGTGCGCTCTACTGGGAGCGGCTGCGGCATGCGACGATCTTCCACGACACCATCCGGATCCGTGAACAGCCGCTCGGCGGCTCCGTGGTGGAACTCGACACCGCCGACGCGCCGTTCACCCTGACGGCCCGCCGGCTCGACCATCCGGTGGAGGCGTACGGCTATCGCCTGGTCGAGCCCGACGGCATCACCATGCTGCCTGACGAACTCGCCGCCCGAGGCGTGCACGGTCTCGCCATACGTCGGCTACGGGAGGACGGCCAGGTCACCGCTCCGGACGGCACGGTGGTGACCCTGGGCGAGTGCAGCGTGCATCGTCCCGGGCAACGGTTCGCCTTCATCATGGACACCCGCCTCTGCGACGCGGTCTTCGAGTTGGCCGACGGGGCGGATCTGCTGGTCATCGAGTCGACCTTCCTGGACGAGGACGCCGCGCTGGCCCGTGACTACGGCCATCTCACCGCCGGCCAGGCCGCCAAGGTCGCCTCCGAGGCCGGCGTCCGGCGGCTGGTCCTCACCCATTTCTCCGAGCGGTACCGCGCCGAGGACGAGCACCGCTTCGCCGACCAGGCGGCCGCCGCGTTCCGTGGCGACGTCGTCGTCGCCCACGACCTCGACCGCGTCCCGGTCCCACCCCGCAGACGGGTGTGAACGCCACCTGCCCGTTCGTCGGGCGTTGATGCTGACCAGGGAGGCTCTGTCCCAGGTCGGCGATAGCGGCCTGGGGCACATTCGGTGACCGGTGGCCAAAGGCGGTACGGCTCCGCCAGGCGCCCGCTCCGGCCTCCGTCATGGGTGCGCTAGTCGAACCACGGGCTCTCGTGGTCGCGGCAGGCCGCCGCGATCGCGGTGACCGGCCGGACCCCGCTAGGGCTCCTTGGCCTCGTTGAAGGTCATGGCCATGTGGGAGACCGTGGTCGTGGCCAGGGCTCGTCTGGGCAGGCCGAGTTCGCTCAGTTCCTTGGCGATCGGGTGGTTGCCCAGGCGGATCAGGGCGCCGCCGAGGCGGGCGCGGATGCCGCGGGGGGACATCGACCACGGGATGCGGCGGGTGACGCCATCTGAGTGGCTGTAGGCGTCGAGGGCGGTCATCATGCCGGTGCCCGGCACCGGGACGCCGGGTTTGATCAGCAGGTCCAGCACCAGGCGGCCGTCCTTACGCAGGATGCACCGCTTGTAGGGGGAGGACGTGCGCAGGTCGATGTCGGCCAGTTCCTTGGGAAAACCCCAGATCGTGCGGCCCGCCTCCAGGGTGAAGCCCTGGTCGACCGGGAGCCAGTGGACGAACGCCCCGGCGCCGGTCCTGCGTAGCTCGGACAGGTTCGCGCGCAGCCCGCCGCCGGGGGCGTGGTCCGCGCCGGGGGGCCTGGCCAGGAAGGCGATGCCGAACTCGTGGTAGAGGCCCAGGTCGCCGTCGCGGTAGTCGGCGAACATCAGCGTGCACAGGGCCTTGCGGGGCAGCACCTCGGCGACGTCGAGGTGGGAATAGGCGATCACGGCCCGTGCGGCGTCCGCCCGGACCAGGTAGGAGGCGCTGCAGACCATGGCGTCTCGGACGCGGACCGGCATGGCGATCTCGCGCCCCTGAATCAGATGGCGTGCCATGCCTCCAGTAGACCAATCTCCAGGCCGGACGTCACCGGTCTGCCCGCCCATTCCTCCAACCGCCCGACGAACGCGCCCGCGTGGTCCGGCCAGTTGTGGTGGGCCAGGGCCTCGGCGTGGCCGCGCCCGCCCATCTCCGCGGCCCCGGTGGGATCGTCCCGCAGCGTCAGCACCGCGCGCACCGCCGCCCCGACGTCGCCGAAGGGGACGACGACCCCGCAGCCGGTCCGCTCGACCAGGGCGGCGACGGTGGGCAGCGGCGTGGTGACCACGGGGACGCCCCGGGACATGTAGTCGATGATCTTGGCCGGTACGGGCCGGTGGCCGGGCGCGTCGTGCGGGAGCGACAGCCCGGCGATCGCCCCCTCGGCCATCCGCAGCGCGTGCCGGTTGGGCACATAGCCGTACCAGTCGAGCAGGCCCTCCCGCTGCGCGTCCCGGAGCAGCGGCCTGACCTCGGCGTCGGCGGCGCCGATCAGGTCGAGCCTGATCCCGTGGGGGAGCAGCCGCCTGGCCGTCTCGATCAGCTCGGCCACGCCTCCGGCCTCGGAGAGGTGACCGATGTGGACCACCCGGTCGCGGCCGGGCCGCGCGGGCGGGTTCTCGGGTACGCAGGCGGTGTTGGGGACGACCGGGTGGGGCAGGGAGAAGCGGTCCCGGTAGGAGTCGTCGGCCAGGATCAGGCGCAGCCGGTGTTCCGCTCGGGCCTCGATCCGGCGTACCAGCGAGGGCAGGGCCCGGTGCCCGGGTGTGGCACCGGCCTCACCGCGTACGTCCCAGACGGTGGTGGGGCGGCGCCTGGGCAGGCGGGAGAGCAGCTCCGGGTCGTACACGATCAGCAGGTCGGCGCCCTCGACCCCGCGGCTGAGAGCTCCCCTGGCGGCCTTCAGCGCGCGCCTGCGGCGGTTGCCGATCGCCCGGGGCACGTCGATCGCCCGGATCCGCGGATCCGGAGTGACGTTGCAGTCGGTGAAGGGGGCGACGTAGGTGATGTCGTGCCCGGCGTCGAGAAGCGCCCGGATCTGCCGATGCGCGATCCGGGCGTCTTCTGGATGATGAACGATTGTCGCGACGCATACCCGCATATGCCGATGCTGGGTGGCTGTTCCGTCAGCACCGGATGTGTTGAGTTAATTACCGGGGAACTGCCGCTGAACTCTCCTTGGCGGCGGGCGCGGCCTCGGTGGTGGGCGTGGCCTTGGCGGCGGGGGCCGAGGACGGTCGCCGGTAGAGCCATACCAGCCTGGGTTCGAGCAGCCACTTGAAGAGTTTGCGGGTCTCCGGCAGGCAGAGCACGATGGCCAGGGCCAGCGAACTCGACGCGATCGCCGCCACGCCCAGCGGGCCGTACAGCCAGGGGAAGCTCAGCCAGCCCTGGTCCTTGGCGATGACCACCACGACGCCGTGGAGCAGGTAGGCGTACAGGGTGCGGGTGCCGAGGTCGGAGAACCAGGTCTCGCGGCGGGGTACCAGCGCGAGCACCGCGGCCGTCATGATCAGCGCCGCGACCAGCACGGCGGCGCGCACGCCGAAGCCCATCCACCAGGACATGTCCATGGCCTTGAAGCTGTAGCGGAAGTAGATCGGGGCGCGCGGGACGTGCGGCGCGATGAGGATCGCCACCCCGGCGGCCCCGACCAGGACGACCGCGGAGGTGATCTTGACCCAGGTGGGCTTGAGCAGGTCGAAGTGCTCGGGCTTGAGCAGCAGGCCGAGCACGTAGAACGGCAGCAGGCCGAAGAAGCGGTCGATGCTGAAGTCACCGGAGATCTCGGAGAAGCCCGCCGCCATGTAGATGACCACCGCGACCAGCAGCGGTTGCCGCATCCGGGTCCAGATGGGTGTGGAGATCCGCCAGAGGACCAGGGCCACCAGATACCAGTTCAGCCAGGCCGGATCAATTATCGTCAGCGTCCACTTCTGGCCAAGCCCGTAGCGGAGCAGCGCGTAGCCGATCTCCACGACCACGTACGGGATCAGCAGTGTGTCGACCAGCTTGTTGATCTTCGCGTTGGAGTGCCAGAAGTTGCGGCCCAGGTAGCCGCTGATCAGCACGAACGCCGGCATGTGGAACATGTAGATGAACAGGTACGCCGCGCTCGCCGAGTCCGCCTTCAGGGTGGGAACCAGCGAGTGGCCCATCACCACCAGGGCGATCAGGACGAACTTCACATTGTCGAGATACGGCTCGCGCTTCTTCTTGGCAGGGGGAGCCGCGGGCTCCTCCTCGACCTGCGACTCGCGCTCCCGCTCCGCCCGCAGCTCCTGCTCGGCCTGCGGGCCCTGGTTCCAGAACGAGGATTCGCTCTCCCGGTGGTTGTTCTCCCAGTAGGAGAAGGGGCGCTCGCTGCCCGCGGGCGGCGCCTGCCGGGGGGGCGTGGCGGTCTGCGGGTGCCCGGCGCCCGGGAACATCCCGGGACTCGCGGGCTGCCCGGGAGCCTGAGGCGATCCCGCGCCGGGCACCTGGCCGGGTGCCTGGGGTTGGGGGGCGACGTAGGGGTGCGTGCCCGTCTGCGGCTGCGACACGGGCGGCGGGGCCCAGTCAGGCCGGGGGAGGGGCACCTGGGGGGCGCCCTGTGGGGAGGAGGCTTCCCGCACCCAGGACGGCTCCTGGGCCCACACCGCGCTCTCCTGGGCCCACCCGGTGCTCTCCTGAGCCCAGGTGGTGCTCTCCTGCGTCCAGGACGGGCCGTCCTGGGTCCACGGCTGGGGCGTCTCGCGGGCCCAGGTGGACTCCTGGGGCACCGGTTCGGGCTCCAGGGGCTTGGACAGGTCGAGCGGGTCGCCGGGGTAGGGCTCCCGATATGCCGGGTAACCGCCCCACTCGGTGACCTCGCCGGGGCTCTCCTCCTCCCGGGCGTTCCGGGTTTCGTGCCGGGACGGACGGCCGGCGGCCGGGCCACCGCCCGGCGGCTCCGGCCACGTGGGCTGGTGCCCGCCGGGCGGCTGCGCCTGGCCGGGCGTCGGCCACGGGGCGGGCTTCCGGCCCTGTCCGCCGTCGGAACCGCCGTCGTCCTGGGGGGCCGGCACCTGGAAGGATCGGATGTCGCTCACGAGGGGAAGGCTCAGCTATCTGTCGGAGACCGGGGAGTAGTCGGGCAGACTGGCGGGGGCACCCGGGGCGGGCCGGGTGATCGTTCGCCTCACCGCCCCGACCACCCTAAACCGACTGTGAGCCCGCTGTCGCACACGCGCACTCTGATTAGGGAGGTTCTCGGGTAATCGTGACTGTCCAAAATCCGGGAACGGCGGGTGCTCGCCGTTTTCCCGGGCGGTGGCGCTCCGTTGCCCGGTGTTGGATGTCCGGTTCGCCGGGCTGCGCCGTGACCCCCGGTCGTCCGGACGCCGTGGCCTCGCCGCTCGGCCCGGCCACGATGCCCGGCCACGATGCCCGGTCACGAGAGCCGGCCGTGGCGTCCGGGCACGGTGCTCCGTCCGGACATCCTCGCCCGGCCGCGTGCCGGGCGAGGATGTCAGGTGCAGGGGTTGGTCTTGCTGTCGACGACCTTGTCCGTGAGGGCGTCCGGGATCTTGGGAAGGACCCGGACCCCCGGCCAGTCGGCGCCGATGATCAGCTGGATGACCGGTCCGGTCGGGGCCTTGGCGTCGGGGGTGGGTTTGGGGGCCGTGGGCGGCGTGTACTTTTCGGTGGTGACCGGCTTGACCTTGCCCGCGGCCGGGGTGCGCTTGTCGCCGGAGAGCCTGGCGGCCACCGCGTCGCCGTAGGCGGGGCCGTCCTCGGTGTCCTTCTTGGCGTAGCGCACCGTGGTGGTGGACACGTTGCCGGTCGCCGGGCGGGCGTTGCCGACGTGGGTGATCACGAACCCCTGCTCCGCCAGCTCGTCGGCCACCTGCTTGGCCCGGCCCGGGGTGTCCGTGCCGTTGAACACCTGGAGCCTGACCTGCTCGCGGTTGACGGTCTTGACCTTGGTGTCGGGGGGCGGGGTGACCTCGGTGTCGTTCTTGATCGCGGCGAAGAGCTGGTTCGCGTACGGCTGCACCCAGGCGACCCGGTTCTTGTCGTCCGGGTGCGGGCCCCACGGGACGGTGATCAGCTTGACGCCGCTCGCGGTCAGCTTCTGGGCGCTCTGCCCGATCTCCAGCAGGGTGCCACTGTCCTTCGCGAGGTCCTCGTCCATCCGGACGGACTGGGCGGCGACCTTGATGAAGTTCCGCAGTTTGAAGGGGTCGGTCAGCAGCTCGCTGCTGGTGGCCTTCTTCACCACCTGGCTGAGGAAGACCTGCTGGCGCTTGATCCGGCCGATGTCGCTGCCGTCGCCGTAGTTGCGCAGCCGGACGTAGCCCAGCGCCTTCTCGCCCGCCAGCAGGTGCCAGCCGGCTGGGAGGGTGAGCTTGGACTTCTTGTCGTCGACCGGCTTGGTCAGGCAGATCCGGACACCGCCGAGGGCGTTCACGATGTTCTTGAAACCGGTGAAGTCGACCTCGACGAAGTGGTCGATCCGGATGTCGGTGAGCGACTCGATGGTGGAGATCGTGCAGGTGATGCCGCCCTCGTTGTAGGCGGCATTGATCATTTCGGTGCGGGCCGCCACCGGCGCGCCTGTTTCCGACGTACAGGCGGGCATGGCGACCACCGAGTCGCGGGGGAAGCTGACGAACGTCGCCTTGTCGCGGTCGGGCGCGATGTGCATGAGGATGATCGTGTCGGTGCGCTTGCCGTCGTGGGCCATCTTCTGGCCGTACTTCAGGTTGTCGCCCTCGCGGGTGTCGGAGCCCACGATCAGCACGTTGAGCGCGCCTTTGACAGCGGCCGGCCGGTTGTTGCCCAGCTTGCCGGTGAGGCTGAGCGTCTCGACCTCGCCGAGCGTGTCCCGGTAGACCTTGTAGCCGCCCAGGGTGCTGAGTACCAGCAGGCCGGTCGCCGCGATGCCGGACCAGGCGCCGATGCCGAGCCGCCTCTGCTTGCGGCCCCTGCCCTTCGGCGGACCCTCCTTCGGCTGTGGTGGAGGGGCCGCCGGAGGATGCTCAGGGGGAGGGCCCTCCCCGCCCGCGCGCCGGGCCCCTCTGCGGCCGTGGGAGGCGGGTGCCGTCCGCTGGTCTCTCACGGAAGCCTGCCGGTGGTCGCTCATCCGATTCCCCTGCTTGGCGGCATCGTCCGGTTCTCGCGCAGCTCGCTCATCGCGCCCAGAGAGTAGATCACGAGGGGCGCGCCAGGAGACGTGATGATGCGAACTTGGCCAAGACCGCCCCCTGCCAGCGCCGTGATGATCCGGCGGCCAGCATACTCAAATGCGGACATTTAGTGGAATGTTACTGAAATTAGGTTTACGCACGGCCAGTGCCGCCGCGAGGCAGGCGGCGGGTACGGCCGGCAGGACGTACCGGTAGTCGAACTCCGCCACCGCGGGCGGCATCGCGAGCAGCACCACCGCCACCGACCAGGGCAGCACCCACGCCGTGGTGTCCGGGCGGAACCGCCGGACGCACGCCGCCGCGGGCGGCAGCAGCAGGATCACCAGCACCGCCGCGCCGGGCAGTCCGGCGACTCCCTGGTAGGCACGGATCCAGCCCGCGTACGGTTCGACGATCCGGGTGGTGATCGGACCACGCTGGTAGCGCTCCGCGGCCTGGGCGCCCACGGTCGCCGGGTAGCGTCCGGGCGGCGCGGGCGGCGTCGCGGGGAACAGGTAGTAGTCGTAGATCTCCTGATCCGGGTAGACCGGGCGGTCCACCGTGAACGAGCGGGCCAGCTCCGAGGCGACCGAGCCCAGGTAGTCCAGCGGCTGGCTCCGGATCGCCAGCGACGCGAACCGTCCGGCCAGCGCGTCGTTCCCGCGGCTGAAGGTGATGCCGGGCAGCTTGACCAGCGGTGAGTCCTGCGCCCAGACGTACTCCTGCGCGGGCGGGCGCAGGGCGGGCGGGCGGGGGTCGCAGAGCACCGCCAGGTCCGGTGGCGGGCGCATCACGTCGCAGTCGGCGAAGGTCATCGTCTTGGCGTAGAGGAAGACCCCGTTCGCGCCCACGATGCCGATCCGCTGGTACGTCGCGTAGAACCAGGCCCCGTACCCGAGGATCGGCACCGTGGCGGCGGCGATCATCACCCCCGCCGCGGCCACCCGGCCCCGCTGCTTGAAGATCAGCCAGCCCGCGAAGAGCGCGACCAGCGGCAGCCCGACGGTTCTGGTCAGTGTGGCCGCCGCGAGCAGCAGCCCGATCCCGCACGCGGTACGCCATCCGACGGATCGGCGCACGGCCAGGCAGACCGCGGAGAGGACCAGGACCGTGAACAGGGTGTCGGAGACCAGCAGATGTTCCAGCTCGATCTGATAGGCGTCCAGCAGGGAGGGGGCGGACGCGAGCGTCGCGGCCCAGGTGGGCGCTCCCAGCCGCCGCGCGGTGAGGTAGACCAGCACGCCGGCCCCCAGCCCCAGCAGGTGCTGGGCCAGCGCGACGAAGGCGAAGTCGTGGAACGGTTCGAGCAGTCGCAGGAACATCGGGTATCCGGCCGGGCGGACCAGGTCGGGCCGGGGCTTCAACGCGGTGACGACGTAGGTGTAGGAGTCGGGGAACCAGAGCGCGGGCCGGTAGCCGAGCATGGCGATCACCCGCAGCGCGGCCCCCACGCCCAGCACGAGCAGGAACCAGCGGTGCTCGGAGAACCGGCGGCGGTCTGGGAACCGCCGCCGGCCGGGGAGCCGGTGACGTTTCGGGAACCCGCGAGGGGCGGGGGAGCCGCCGTCGCTCATGCGGTGGTCACGAATCCCGGCCGGGTTCCGGTCGCGGCCCCGCCGGGGCCGCCGCGCGAGATCGCGGGTCGCCGAATCCGGCCGACACGCATGGTCACCGTCCCCAGGGACCGGTGATGCCGCAGCCCCGCCCACCCGACCACTCTTCCCCCTTCTGACGCGCTGCGCGTACGCTACCGGCTTCCGCGCCAGGTGGGACGCCGGGCGGCACGGCACCGCCGTCCCGCGTGCCCGTGCCCGGCACGGGTCTCGGTTGCCAGTACGCTCGGGTCGTGTCATGACCACCGGCTGGCTGGATCGTACGCGCAGGCCCTCGGCGGGCCCCTCGGCGGGCAAGGTGCTCGCCGTGGTCTCGGTCGTGCCCGCGCTCGTCCTGGCGGGCTGGCTGCTGGCCGGGCTGCCGCTGCTGCTGCTCGGCTGGTTCCGGCCGCTCGCCGCGGTCCCGCTGGGCCTGCTGGCCGCCGCGCTGCTCTGCCGGTACGGTCTGCGACGCCTGCCGGAGACCATCCCGGCGACAGCGTGGCAGGTCACCGGGGTGATCGCGGTCGCACTGGCCTCGGGAGTCTTCAACGGCCTGTTCCGCAGCGAGCAGCTGATCGTCCGACGCGACCCCGCCACCTACGCGCAGTACGGCATCTGGCTGGCCAGGCACGGCTCGCTGCCCGTGCCCTTCCAGGAGCAGGCCTTCGGCGGCCTCGACCCGGCGCTCCACTTCGACAGCGTGGGCTTCTACGGCTTCGACGGCGCGGTCGTGCCGCAGTTCATGCCGGGGGCGCCGATGCTCCACGCGGTGGGCGCCTGGCTCGGTGACGTCGCCGGGCTGCTGCTGGTGCCGCCGGTGCTGGGGGCGGCGGCGGTGCTGGTGCTCGCCGGGGTCGTCGCCCGGCTCGTCGGGGCCCGCTGGGCGCCTCTCGCCGCCCTGGTCTTCGCCGTCAGCCTGCCGATCCTCTACACCTCGCGGACCACCTTCAGCGAGATCCCGTCCCTGATCCTGCTCTTCGGCGGCCTCGCCCTGCTGTACGACGCCGAGGCCAGGCTCCGCTCCGGTGTCACCGCCTCCCCGCCACCCGAGCCCCCGGGCGGTTCCGGCGCCTCCGGTGCCGGCCATCGGCCGCCCGATCCCTCAGACACCGGCCCGGCGGCGATCCGCTCCGCGCGGACCGGGGCCGCCCTGGCGGGGCTGGTGTTCGGGCTGGCCGTCATGGTCAGGATCGACGGGCTGCGCGACGTGCTTCCCGTGCTCGCCTACGCCGGGCTGCTCATCGCCGTCCGCCGGGCCGGGAACCGTGACGGAGGACGGCTGGGCGTGCCGCTGCTCGGCGGGCTGGCGGTGGGGGCCGGGCTGGGCTTCGCCGCCGCCTATCTGCTCTCCCGCCCCTACCTGAAATACCTGTCGGGCTCGCTCATCCCGCTGCTGGCCATCTGCGGCGTGGTCGTGGTGCTCACCGTCGCGATGGCGGCGCTCGCTCCCCGGCTCGCGGCGCCGCTGCGGCGTGCCGCCCGGATGCCGAGGCTGCCCGAGATCGCCGGCGGCCTGGTCGTGCTGGTCGGGGCGGCCTTCGCGGCCCGGCCCTGGTTGCAGACCGTGATCCGGCCACCCGCCACCACCGAGGACCGGCTGACCGCCGACTTCATCGTCGGGGTCCAGCGGGTCAACGGCCTGCCGATCGACGGCTCCCGGCTCTACTACGAGAACTCGGCGTACTGGGTGATCTGGTACGTCGGGCTTCCCGCGGTGCTCCTGGCCACCCTCGCCGCGGCGCTGCTCGCGCGCAGGCTGGTGCGGGGGACGGCTCCGGAGTGGCTGCTGCCACTGGCCGTCATCGCCTGGACCACGGTCACCACGCTCTACCGCCCCGGGATCACTCCCGACCAGCCGTGGGCCGCCCGGCGGCTGGTCCCCGTCGTCATCCCCGGCCTGATCCTGCTGGCCGTCTGGGGCCTCGGCTGGGTGCGGGACCGGGTGCGCGGGTTCGGGTACCGCCCGCCTGTCCGAAGGGGTCTCGCCACCGTCGGCGCGGTCCTCCTCCTCGTCCCCGTGGCGTTCGTCTCGGCGGGGACCGCCTTCGACCCGATCGAGCGCGGCGAGCGCGCCGCGGTCGAGGCGCTGTGCGCGGCCCTGCCCGCGCGCGCCTCGGTGCTCGTCGTCGAGCGCGTCACCGCCGCCCGCTTCACCCAGCTCGTCCGGAGCAGCTGCGGCCTGCCCGCCGCCCGGGTCACTCTCTACCGCACCAACGTTCCTCGGACGAGCGACGTCAGACGGCTGGTCAGCCGGATCCGCGCGGCCGGTCGCGTCCCGGTCCTGCTGGCCGCCGAGGCCCGCCAGGTCTCCGGGTACGGCACCCCCGTCCACATCATGAACCTCCGCACCCGCCAGGACGAGCGCTCCCTCGTCGACCCCCCCAACGGCACCTGGTCCCTGGCCGCCGACGTCTGGATGACGGTTCCTCGTGAGGATCCGAGAACCTGAGAAAAGCGATCATCGAAAGGTGTCCCCACCGCCGGACGACTGGCCCGAGGGCGGTACGTTCTCCATCTTCCTGTGCCAGGATCAGGACCCCTTCAAGCAGTGCCGCAGGCGGGCGATCACGGCGAAGCAGAGACGCGCGCTTGAGGCGAGGCTGCGGGCGATGCCCGAGGTGGCGGAGGTGGAGTTCGAGTCCCGGGAGGAGGCGTACGCGAACTTCAGGGAACAGAACGCCGACAACAAGGTTCTGCTCTCCGCCATCCAGCTGGAGGACATGCCGGAATCGTTCAGGGGCAGGCTGCACCGATGGCGCGACCTGGCGCTGTTCGGATCCGCCATGGGCAAGGTGCCGGGCGTCTCCAACGTCCTGACCTTCGGAGAGTTCTTCTGGCAGGGCAGGGCTGACGTCACCATCTCGTTGTGCGGGCGAAAGGGGACGATCTTCGCCTGTAAGGGGCGGGGACCGGCCACGGCGCGGGAGCGGAAGGCCGTCGGGGCCAGGCTCGTCGCCCTGCGGGAGAGCGAGAGTGTCTACTTCGAGGACGTCGCCCACGCCCGCCGGGTGTTCGCGTACAGGTGGGGGCAGAAGTCCAGCGACGCTCCTCTTCCCGAGAGCTACCACGTCAAGGTCGCGGATCCGGCCGGTGTGCCTGCGGTCATCGACGCGGTCGAGGGGATGGCGGGCGTCGGACCCATCAGGCGCGTGGACGAAGGCTGTTCCTGGCTGGGAATCACCCAGGAATGCTCCGGGGAGCTGTCCTGAGAACGTGATGTGCGTTCGGCTCGTGGCTGGGCAGAGTATCCTCGCCCGTCGGAGAGCATGCCCGAGAGCCTGAGAGTGGATCAGCTGTGGACGCAACACCGTACGTGACCATCGTCCTGCCCTGTTACAACGAGCAGGACCACGTCATCGCCGAGGTCGAGCGCATCTGCGAGGCGATGGACCACAGCGGATACACCTACGAGCTCGTGGCGGTCGACGACTTCTCCACGGACGAGACCCTGGCCAGGCTCGAAGAGGCCGCGCCGAGGTTTCCGAACATGCGGATCAGGGCCTTCCACCGCAACGGCGGCTCCGGCACGGTGCGCAGGATCGGCACCCAGGAGGCGCGCGGCGAGATCGTCGTGTGGACCGACGCCGACATGACCTACCCGAACGAGCGCATCCCCGAGCTCGTCCAGATCCTGGAGAAGGACGCGACGATCGACCAGGTCGTGGGGGCGCGGACCAGCGAGGAGGGCTCCCACAAGTTCCTCCGGGTCCCGGCCAAGTGGTTCATCCGCAAGGTGGCCGAGCGGCTGGCCGGGCAGAAGATCCCCGACCTCAACAGCGGGCTGCGGGCGTTCCGCAAGTCGGTCGCCAAGCCCTACCTGCGGCTGCTGCCGCCCGGCTTCTCCTGCGTCACCACGATCACGCTGTCGTTCCTGTCGAACCAGCACGACGTCTACTACCTGCCGATCGGCTACAGCAAGCGGGCCGGCAAGTCGAAGTTCAGCTTCGTCTCCGACGCCTACCGCTACATCCTGCAGGTGCTGCGGATGGTCATGTACTTCAACCCGCTCAAGGTCCTCATGCCGCCCGCGCTCTGGCTGGTCGGCATCGGCCTGGTCAAGGGCGTCGTCGACATCGTCCGCTACGGGTTCTACCTGACCAGCAACACCATTGTGATCTTCATCTCCGGCCTGCTCATCGGCTCGCTGGCGCTGCTGGCCGACCTCATCGTGCGTTCCAGGAGCGAGTAGATGCGGATCGCCGTCGTCGGGCCGACGTACCCCTACAAGGGCGGCGGCGCCGCGCACACCACGGAGCTGGCCCACCGGCTGAGAGCAGCCGGGCACGACGTGGTGATCGAGTCGTGGCGGGCGCAGTACCCCTCCTTCCTGTATCCGGGACAGCAGACCGTCGACGTCCCCGACGGCGAGCCGTTCCCGCACGTCCGGCGCGACCTCGACTGGCGCCGACCGGACGGCTGGGTCCGCGCCGGACGACGGCTGCGGAGCGTCGACCTGGTCGTCCTCGCCGTCCTCAGCCCGGTGCAGGTCCCGCCCTACCTGGGCGTCCTCTCCGGCCTGGGGCGCAGGACCCGGGTCGTGGCGCTCTGCCACAACGTCCTGCCACACGAGCGCAAGCCGTACGACACACCGCTGATGAAGGCGCTGCTGCGCAGGGTGGACGCGGTGCTCGTGCACTCCGAGCGGCAGGCCGCGCAGGCCCGCGAGCTGACCGCCGCGCCCGTGCGGGTGGCCGAGATGGCCCCGCATCTGCCATCGGGAAACGCGGGGCGCGGCCCGGCGGAGGGCGTGCACGACCGGCTGCTGTTCTTCGGCCTCGTCCGGCCGTACAAGGGGCTTGACCTGCTCGTCCGGGCGCTGCCCGAGGGGGTGTCGCTGCGGGTGGCCGGGGAGTTCTGGGGTGGCCAGGAGGAGGCGACGAGGGCGCTGGTCGCCGAGCTCGGGCTGACCGGACGGGTGGAGCTGCGACCGGGCTACGTGCCGGCGGCGGACGTGCCCGAGCTGTTCGCGGACGTGGACGCGCTGGTGCTGCCCTACCGGAGCGGGACGGCCAGCCAGCAGGTGTGGTTCGGCCACGAGCACGGGGTGCCGGTGATCGCCAGCCGGGCGGGCACGCTCGGCGACCACGTCACCGACGGGGTGGACGGGCTGCTGGTCGAGCCGGGTTCGGTGGAGGAGCTACGCGCCGCGCTGGCCGCGTTCTACCGCCCCGGCGAGCCCGAGCGGCTCCGCGCCGGGGTCAAGGCGGTCGACCCCGAGCCGTACTGGACCGCCTACCTCGAGGCACTGGTCTCGCGCTGAGCCGGGCCGGGTCTCAGGCGGTGCCCTCCCGTGTCGCCACGGGCTCGGGGCCTGCCTGCCGGCCGGGCTCCCCGGCGGGGCCAAGGGCCCTGCCCCACAGGAAGCCGATCCCGGCCCAGCTCACGTCGGCGAGGGTGAACATCACCCTGGACACCACCGCGGCCACCAGCGCCCTGGGGGAGTCGAGCACCGGAGCCAGGGCGAGCACCATCGCCCCCTCGCGGACGCCGATCCCGGCGGGGACGACCACGGTGAGGATGCCCGTCGCCCAGGCCAGCGCGTACGCGCCGGTCGCCACCAGGTACAGGGAATCGCCGGAGGCGCCCAGGTCCGCCATGGGGAGCAGCAGGTGGGGGCCGTAGGTCAGCCAGCCGGCCACGGTGAGGGCCACCGCGGTGAGCACGGCACGGCCGCTGAGCAGCCGGCCCTGTCCGAGCGGTTCCTGGCGGGCGATCCGCATGGCCAGGTTGAGGCCGAAGGTGAGCACTCCGGGGTGCAGGCAGACGGCGATGACGGGGATCAGCGCCAGCAGGTACCACGCCTGGGTCATGGTCTCGCGCAGGGTCACCGCCGCCACGACGAGGGCGCAGCCGAGGGAGACCAGCACCGACAGGGTGATGGAGCCGAACATGCGCCGGGGCGGGACGCGGTGGTCACGGCCGAGCTCGATCATCGCGGCGTACGCCCAGACGCTGCCCGGCACGTACTTGCCGAGCTGGCCGATGAAGAAGATCCTCGCGGTGATCCCGAGGGGCAGCGGGGAGCCCATTCCGGCCAGCAGCGCCCGCCAGGCCAGCACCATGAGCCCGATCCCGGCCATCACCGACAGGTAGGACCCGGCGAGCGACCACCAGGAGAGCTGCGAGATCGCGGCCACGGTCTCGTCGCGGTTCCTGGCCAGGCCGTAGCCGAGGAAGCCCACCGCGACCAGCGCGAGCAGCACCCGGAGCAGGCGGCTTGACCGCAGTCGGCTGAGCATCCGCCAAGGGTACGACGCTCTCCTTACTCGGCGGTAGGGTCACCGGTCACCGGTACTCTTGGGCGGCGTGGTGGAGCGCCCGCGGGCGTCGTGCGCGGTCCGGTGCCATCCGGAGGGGAAGTCCCGGCATCACACGAACCGGCATCACGCGAAGGGGAGAAGAGGAGCGGTGAGCGAGTGATGAGCGCCGAGCGGGTCGCGCAGCTTGAGTACTCCGAGTTCCAGGCGGCGATGCTGGACGAGGAGAAGCGCCGCAGGAAGGCCGCGAAGATCGTCGCGGTGCTCGGGCACTTTCTCGGCAGGGAAGAGGACGTCCTCGCCGGTCTGACCGTCGCCGACATCGGCTGCTCGGCGGGGTTCATCGCCGACGAGCTGGCCGCGGCGGGCGCGAGCCGGACGTTCGGCGTCGACATCGACGTGCCGGGCCTGCGCAAGGCGGCCCAGCGGTTCGGCGAGCGGGTCGAGTTCGTCTGCGCCGACGGCACCGCGCTGCCCTTCCCCGACGGTTCGATCGACGTACTGGTCTTCAACCACATCTACGAGCATGTGGTCGACCCGGACGCGATCATGGCCGAGATGCGCCGGGTGCTCTCCGCGGACGGTGTCCTCTATCTCGGGCTGGGCAACCGGCTCGGCGTGATGGAGCCGCACTACAAGCTGCCGTTCCTGTCGTACCTGCCGCCCGCGGCGGCCGACCGCTACGTGCGGCTCTTCGGCCGGGCCGACAGCTACTACGAGCGCTATCGCACCCGGCGCGGCCTGCGCAAGATGGTGCGCGGCCTGCGGGTGTGGGACTACACCTTCCCCGTGCTCGCCACCCCGGCGGCGTTCGCGGGCGACGAGCTCTTCGGCGGTGTGGCGGGGCGGGTGGCCGGTGGCGTGCTGTCGCGGCTGCCCCGCCCGGTGCTGCGAGCCCTGCTGCCCGTGGTGCCCACCTACCTGTGGGTGGCGACCAGGGGTGAGCGCCGCCCGGCCGGGCGGACGCTGCCGCAGCCCCCCGAGCCGGTACGGCCCCTGTGAGCCTGCGGTGAGCGAGGACGAAGGAGCCGTCCGGTCCGGCGCGTCCACCCTGAGACGGCTGGCCCGCGTCGCCTTCCTGCTCCTCGCGCTCGGGTTCGGCACCTGGGTGGTGCTGAGCCAGTGGGACGACATCCGCGCGGGGTTCGCCCGGCTGTCCGTGCTGTCGCTCGTGTCGTCGCTGGTGGCGGTGCTCGCCGCGCTGTGCGGCGGGATGATGACATGGCGGGCGCTGCTGGCCGACCTGGGCTCGCCGCTGCCGCTGCGCGCGGGGGCGAGGGTCTTCTTCGTGGGCCAGCTCGGCAAGTACATCCCCGGCTCGCTCTGGCCGGTCATCGCTCAGATGGAGATGGGGCGGGAGCTGGGCGTTCCCCGGTCGCGCAGTGCGGCGGCGTTCTTCCTGACGCTGCCGGTGCAGCTCGGCAGCGGCCTGGTGGTCTCGGGGGTGACGCTGCTGGCGGCCCAGCCGGGGGCGGCCGCGCCGTACGCCTGGGCGTTCCTGCTGATCCCCGTGCTCGCGGTGGCCTTCGAACCGAGGGTGGTCAACGCGGTCCTCGGGTTCGGGCTGCGCAAGCTGAGGCGCGAGCCGCTGGAGCGTCCCCTCACCCGCAGGGGCATGCTCACCGCGCTGGGCTGGGCACTGGGCGGCTGGATCGCGTACGGGCTGCACCTGGCGGCGATCGTGCACGACCTCGGACCCTCCGGGTTCTCCGCGGTCCTGTTCTCCATCGGCGCGTTCGCCCTGTCGTGGTGCCTGGGGATCATGACGTTCGTCGTCCCAGCGGGGGCGGGCGTGCGGGAGGTGGCCATGGTGGCCGTCCTGGCGCCTGTCCTGGACGGGGGGTCGGCCATAGCGGCGGCGCTCTGCTCCCGGATCGTGATCATTCTTGGCGATCTCGTCTGCGCGGGTTTCGCGGGTCTGGCCGCGCGCCGCGCCACGGCTTCCAATAAGGACCACGCTTCGGGAAAAGCCGTGTGATTTCCCCCATGATTTCGGAGACTCTGGCAATAGAGTGAACGGAGGAAGGGGACGGCCGTCCCACGTGAATCATGAGGGGAGCGATCCTTCTTGACGCCTAGAGTGCTCGTCGACGCGGCCGCGGTTCCGGCCGATCGCGGTGCGCTGATCAGGTACGTCGATGGACTCGTCGCCGCGCTGGACAGGGCGGGCGCTGATCTCGTGGTCGTCTGCCAGCGCGCCGACGCCGCCCGATATGCCGGGCTGGCGCCCTCCGCGCGGATCGTGCCGGGGCCTCACGGGATCACCAACAGGGCCGCCCGCCTGACCTGGGAGCAGACGGGGCTGCCCTTCCTCGCCCGGCAGGTCGCCGCCCAGGTCATCCACGCCCCCTACTACTCGATTCCGCTGAGCTCGGGCCTGCCGACCGTGGCGACGGTGCACGATCTCACCTGCTTCACCGAGCCCCTGCAGCACGACGCGGTCAAGGCGGCGTTCTTCCGCGCGGCGACCCGCACGGCGGTCCGGCACGCCACCCGGGTGATCGTGCCCTCCAAGGCGACCAGGGACGAGCTGATCAGGTTGCTCTCGGCCGACCCGACCCGCATCGACGTCGCCTACCACGGTGTCGATCCGGCGCTGTTCCATCCGCCGTCCGAGCGCGAGGTCAAGCACGCCTCCGACCGGCTCGGCCTGCACGGCACCCCCTACGTGGCCTTCCTCGGCCCGCTGGAGCCCCGCAAGAACGTGCCGAACCTGATCCGCGGCTTCGTGCGCGCCGTCGAGGACATCTCCCACCCGCCCGCCCTGGTGCTCGCCGGGGGCGTCCGCGACGTCGAGGTGGACGCCGCGGTGGAGCAGGTCCCCTCGACGGTGCGGGTGCTCCGTCCCGGCTTCCTGTCCTTCGCCGACCTGTGCGGTTTCCTCGGTGGGGCGGTGATCGCGGCCTTTCCCTCGCGGGGTGAGGGCTTCGGGCTGCCGGTGCTGGAGGCCATGGCCTGCGGCGCACCGGTGCTCACCACGCACCGCACCTCGCTGCCGGAGGTGGGGGGCGACGCGGTCGCCTACACCGAGCCGGACGCCGAGAGCATCGCCGCGGCGCTGCGCACGCTGCTCTCCTCGCCCGAGCGCAGGGACGTGCTGTCCGCGGCGGGTATCGCCCGTGCCAAGGAGTTCACCTGGGACGCCTCGGCCGAGGCACACCTGCTCTCTTACCAGCGCGCGGCCGAGTAGTGAGTTAACCTCGCGGAATGATGGAGACCCCTTTGCCGGACCTAGAGGCGATTCTCCTTGTCGGTGGACGAGGGACGCGCCTGCGTCCGTTGACGCTGGACACCCCGAAACCCCTTCTGCCCACGGCGGGAGTTCCCTTCCTGTCCCACCAGCTCGCTCGCGCCAGGGCCTTCGGCGTGCGACGCATCGTGTTCGCCACCTCCTACCGGGCGGAGATGTTCTCCGAGGCGTTCGGGAACGGCGAGGCGTTCGGCCTCGAACTCGAGTACATGACGGAGGAGGAGCCGCTCGGCACCGGCGGGGCCATCCGCAATGCCGCCAAGGCGCTGACCTGCGGCCCCGACGATCCGGTGCTGGTGCTGAACGGCGACATCCTGTCCGGGCACGACATCGGCGACCAGGTCGCGACGCATGTCGCGCGGGGGGCCGCCCTCACCCTGCACCTGACCGAGGTGGACGACCCCTCGCGCTTCGGCTGCGTGCCGACCGACGACGACGGGAGGGTGACCGCCTTCCTGGAGAAGACCCCGAACCCGGTCACCAACCGGATCAACGCCGGATGTTACGTCTTCACCCGCTCGGTGATCGACACGATCCCGGAGGGGCAGGTCGTCTCGGTCGAGCGCGAGACCTTCCCCGGCCTGATCGAGGACGGCGCTCTGGTGCTCGGCTACGCCGACGCGTCCTACTGGCTCGACGTGGGCACGCCCGCCGCCTTCGTGCAGGGCTCCCGCGACCTGGTCCTCGGCCGGCTCGTCTCGCCCGCGCTGCCAGGTCCCACCGGTGACTTCCTCGCCCTGCCCGGCGCCATGATCTCGCCCGAGGCCAAGGTCTCCGGCGGTTCCGTGATCGGCGCCCGCGCGATCGTGGAGTCGGGGGCGCAGGTCGGTGGCAGCGTGCTCGGAGACGACTGCATCGTGCACTCGGGCGCGGTCGTGGTCGACTCGGTGATCGGCATCGGCGCGCGTGTCGACTGTGGAGCGGTCCTGAGGGATGTGGTCGTCGGCGACGGCGCCGTGGTCGGTCCCGGGAACGAACTGCTCGCGGGCAGCCGGGTCTGGCCCGGTGTGGTGCTCCCCGAGTCCGCGATCCGCTTCTCCAGCGACATCTGACCGGCCCCGCCGTACGGTGTGCGGGGAGATCGTGGTGGATCGGTCGCGGTCCGGCACGGGCCGCGTCCGGTGGGGCTTTCCAAGCGCAGGGTCAGCCGGCCGCCGGGGTCGGGCGGTGCGCGGCCATCCGCTCGCGGGCCGCGGCCGCCCGCGCGTGACCGGTGGTCGTGCTGAGCGCCCCCTCGTCGGGGGAGGGTTCCCGGTGATGCCAGTCGAGGCTGTCACGGGTGTCGGCGCCCACCAGCGGGGCGAGGACGGCGACGGCGACAAGGGCGAGGAGAAACCAGAACATTTTCGGCTCCTGGGGGTGGGGTCCGAGGTGGGTGCCTCGGAGGAGGGCCGGGGATCTTCGTGGCTGCGAAGGGTCCGGCTGACATGTCTAATTTATGTATATGCAAGCATTTATGTCTATCGAGACCTGCTTGCAGCGAGTCTTTAGCGAATCTGAAGTGTCGGATCGAGGTCCGGTACCCGCCGCCGGGCAGGTGAGCGTCGCGCCGTACTGTGACGTCATGAGTCCCAACCCCACCGACAACGCGATGCGCCGGGCTCTGGCCAGGGCACGCGATGGCAAAACTCTTGATATCGCCGAGGCCACAACCCTGTTGCACGCCCGGGACGCACATTTGGAGACCCTCCTCGACCACGCCGGGAGGGTCAGGGACGCGGGTCTGGAGGCGGTCGGACGACAGGGGGTCATCACCTACAGCCGCAAGGTCTTCATCCCCCTGACGAGGCTCTGCCGGGACCGCTGCGGATACTGCACGTTCGCCACCGCCCCGCACAAGCTGGAGAGCCTGTTCCTGAGCCCGGACGAGGTGCTGGAGATCGCCGCGCAGGGCGCGGCCATGGGATGCAAGGAAGCGTTGTTCACCCTGGGGGACCGGCCGGAGGACCGCTGGCACCAGGCCCGCGAGTGGCTGGACGCGCACGGCTACGACGACACGCTCTCTTACGTCCGCGCGATGGCCGTGCGGGTGCTTGAGGAGACCGGGCTGCTGCCGCACCTGAACCCGGGCGTCATGACCTGGCGGGACCTGCAGCGCCTCAAGCCGGTCGCGCCCTCCATGGGCATGATGCTGGAGACGACCTCGCGGCGGCTCTTCGAGGAGAAGGGGCAGCCGCACTACGGCTCACCCGACAAGGACCCCGCCGTGCGGCTGCGCGTGCTGGAGGACGCCGGGCGGACGAACGTGCCGTTCACCAGCGGCATCCTCATCGGCATCGGGGAGACGGTCGCCGAGCGCGCCGAGTCGCTGTTCGCGCTGCGCAAGGTGGCGCGCGAGTACGGCGGCATCCAGGAGATCATCGTCCAGAACTTCCGCGCCAAGCCGGACACCGCGATGCGCGGCATGCCCGACGCGGACCTGCAGGAACTGGCCGCCACCATCGCGGTGACCCGGCTGGTGCTGGGACCGAAGATGAGGGTGCAGGCCCCGCCGAACCTGGTCGACTCCGAGTACGAGCTGATGATCAGGGCGGGCATCGACGACTGGGGCGGCGTCTCGCCGTTGACACCCGACCATGTCAACCCCGAGCGCCCCTGGCCGCAGATCGACGACCTCGCCGCCCGCACCGCCGCCGCCGGGTTCACGCTGCGCGAGCGGCTGACCATCTATCCCGAGTTCGTGCTGGCGGGGGAGCCCTGGCTGGACCCGAGGCTCAACGCGCACGTGGCCGCCCTGGCGGACCCCGGCACCGGCCTCGCCCGCGAGGACGCGGTCGTGACCGGCCGCCCCTGGCAGGAGCCCGACGGGGGCTTCGTCTCCCTGGGCCGCGTCGACCTGCACACGGCGGTCGACACCGAGGGCCGTACCGCCGACCGTCGTGACGACTTCGACCACGTCTACGGAGACTGGGAGGCTCTGCGGGAGCGTCTGCCCGTCGCGGAGGGCGCCGCCGGGAGCGGCGGCGCCGTCAGGGGCGATGTGCGGGAGGCGCTGCGGCAGGCCGAACGCGACCCGGCGGGGCTGAGCGACGCCCAGGCGCTCGTCCTCCTCGACCTCGCCGGAGACCCGTCGGGCGCCGGCGCCGACGACGCCGCGCTGGACGAGCTCTGCCGGATCGCCGACGGCCTGCGCAGGGAGGCGGTCGGTGACGACGTCACCTACGTGGTGAACAGGAACATCAACTTCACGAACGTCTGCTACACGGGCTGCCGCTTCTGCGCCTTCGCGCAGCGCCGCACCGATGCCGACGCCTACACCCTCTCGCTGGAGCAGGTCGCCGACCGCGCCTGGGAAGGATGGCAGGCAGGGGCGACCGAGGTGTGCATGCAGGGGGGCATCCACCCCGACCTGCCCGGCACCGCCTACTTCGACATCGCCAAGGCGGTCAAGGCCAGGGTGCCCCAGATGCACGTCCACGCGTTCTCGCCGATGGAGGTCATCAACGGGGCCAGCCGCACCAACCTGTCCATCGAGGACTGGCTGGTCGCCGCCAGGGAGGCGGGCGTCGACTCGCTGCCGGGTACCGCGGCGGAGATCCTCGACGACGACGTCCGCTGGGTGCTGACCAAGGGCAAGCTGCCCACCGCCGAGTGGGTCGAGGTCATCTCCACCGCGCACCGGGTCGGCATTCCGACGACCTCCACGATGATGTACGGCCACGTCGACAACCACGCGCACTGGGTGCAGCACATCCGGCTGATCCGCCGCATGCAGGAGGAGACCGGTGGGTTCTCCGAGTTCGTGCTGCTGCCGTTCGTCCACCACAGCGCGCCCATCTACCTGGCGGGGATCGCCCGCCCGGGGCCGACGGCGCGGGAGAACCGGGCGGTGCACGCGCTGGCCCGCGTCCTGCTGCACGGCGCGATCGCCAACATCCAGTGCTCCTGGGTGAAGCTCCAGGACGGGCTCTGCCGCGAGGTGCTCATGGGCGGGGTCAACGACCTCGGCGGCACGCTGATGGAGGAGACGATCAGCAGGATGGCCGGGTCGGAGAACGGCTCCTTCAAGACGATCAGCGAGATCGAGGCCATGGTCGCCCCGACCGGGCGGCCGATCCGGCAGCGGACCACCTCCTACGGCGTGCCCGACGCCGAGCGGCTGGCCGCGGCCAGGGCGAGCGACGGGGTCTGCCGGAGCGTCCGCCCCAACGCCCTTCCACTGCTCCCGCTGGAGGGGTCGACAAAGTTATAACAAGTTCTATATTTGCTTGCCCTCCGTGAGGGGTTCATTGACACAATCGTCTTTCTCCTCTAGCGAGAGGTCTCCGTGTGCCCTCCTCCGGTCGACACCGTGTGGCCGTCGGCGCTGAGCGGCGTCGGCGTCAGGTCCTGTTGCGCCTGTCGCTGGCGGCGGTCGCGATAGCGGTCGCCCTGGCGGGGAGCGCCGTCCTGGTGCTCGACCAGGGGGGTTCGTGCTCGGCCCGCGACCCGGTGCTGGTCGGGGTCGCCGCCGCCGTCGACATCGCCCCGACCGTCATGGAGGCGGCGGGGCGGTTCAACCGGAGCGGGGCGGGCGTCGACGGCCGGTGCGTGCTGGTGCAGGTGACCGAGCAGCCACCCGCCACGGTGCTGCGCACCCTGCTCGGCGGCACCGCGGGGGTGCTCAGCGAGCGCCCGGACGGCTGGATCTCCGACTCCTCGGCCTGGATCCGGCTCGCCCGCAAGCAGGGGGCCGCGAACCTGGCCGGCACCGAGACCGTCATGGCGACCTCGCCCCTGGTCTTCGCCACCCGTAAGTCCCTGGCCCGGCGTTTCGCGGTCGGTAAGACCGACATGAACTGGCGGATGGTCTTCCCCGCGACCACCCGTGGCCGGATCCAGCCGACCGAGAACGAGCCCGACGTGGTCCGCGTCCCCGACCCGTCGCTCGCGGGTGCCGGAATCGCCACCGTGGCCGCGGCCAGGGACGTGGTCGGCAGCGGCGCCGAGGCCGACCGCGCGCTCACCGCGTTCGTCCGCTGGGCGCAGGCGGGGGCGGCGCCCGACTACCGGACCATGCTCGCCGCCGTCGACGACCGCTCCTTCTGGCAGCGCCCCGTGGTGATCGTTCCCGAGCAGTCGGTCTGGGAGCACAACCGCCGGCCGTCGGACGACCCGGTGACCGCCCTGCACCCCCGTGAGGGGACCATCAACCTCGACTACCCGTACGTGGTCACCTCCTCCGACGAGGCGAAGGCGAGCGGGTCGAGGGCCTTCGCCGCCTGGCTGCGCTCCCCCGAGGCCCAGGAGGCGGCCCGCAGGGCGGGCTTCCGCTCGCCCGACGGCTCCCTGGGACCGTACTCACCCGGTCCCGAGATTCCCACCGAGGCGCCCCGCACCCGCCCGACCATCCTGCCCGGCATGATCGACGAGGCGCTGGCGGCGTGGAGCAGGCTCGCCCCGCCGACCAACATCCTGGTCCTGGCGGACAGCGGCAAGCACATGGCCGGGCCGATCAACGGGCAGCAGGGGAAGACCCGGCTGACCGTCGCCCTTGACGCCGCCAGGCTCGGCCTGCAGCTCTTTCCCGGCTCCACGCACATGGGCATGTGGGAGTTCTCCTCGGCCAAGGGTGCGGACCAGCGCGAGCGGGTGCGCCTCGGCCCGATCACCGAGCCCGACGACGGCCAGGTCATCCGGCGCAGCCGCCTGGAGGAGCTGACCCGGACCCTGCGCGCCGACCCGAAGGAGCCCAGCGCCCTGTACGACTCGATCATCGCCGGGTTCCGCGCGCTGACCGAGTCCTACGACGAGACCATGAACAACACCCTGCTCGTCATCACGGCGGGCAAGGACGACGGCAAGGGCATCTCCGGCGCCAAGCTGGTGGAGAGGCTCCGCGGTGAGTGGAACCCCGCGCGACCCGTCCAGATCGTCGTCCTCGCCTTCGGCACCGACCTCGACCGTGCCGCCCTCACCCAGATCACCTCGGTCACCAACGGTTCCCTGCACGTCGCCCAGCGCCCAGAAGAGATCATCGACGTCTTCCTGTCCGCCCTGGCCCGCCGTCTCTGTCACCCCACCTGCGCCAAGGCCCCGTGACCACCTGCCGCCGGGGCGGGCGGCCGCTCCGGCCGGAGCCCTGGATCGTTCCAGCGAGGAGATCGGGGGAGGCGTCTGGAATTTCAGTAGTCATTGGCCTACTCTTAGTGACGAAATCCTGCTTCTCTCCAGGTAGGGGTACATCGATGGAAAGTGCCGACAGCCGGATCATGGCGCTCATCGTGATCGCCACGATCGTGTTCGCCATCTCGCAACTCTGACAGCCCCCTGCATGCCGGCAGCGACGAGAATCCTGCTTCCCCCCGGTAGGAGTGCGACGTGGACAGCTCGAACGGCCGGATCCTGGCCCTTGTCGTAGTGGCCACGATCGTGTTCGCCGTCGGACGGCGTTTCCAGCGGACGATGGACACCTGGGCGGGATGGGGCAAGGCGGTCGAAGCGGCCGCCGAGGCCGCATCGAAGATCCCTGATGCCAAGTCGGCGGCCTGGAAGGCGGTCCGCCGCATGATCGTGGTCGGCCTGGGCGCGCTCATCCTGTTCGCGGTGGTCGTGAACGTGATCCGCTACGGCTGAGCCTCCGAATCCCAGATCGGGCCCCGGATCCTCACGGTGACCGGAAACGATGTCGGCTCCTGTGATGGCCGGGCGCCCGGCCGCTCCCCGTTGTCGGCCCGATCTCCGGGGTGTGGGGTGACGTAGGCGAGTCGTGGAGTGGTGAACGGCCTGCGTACGAACAGCAGGGGGTGCGGCAGCGCCTCGCCGGCATGCGCGATGACGTACGGGACGCGAAGCCGCGTCGCCACCTCGCTCTTTCCGCCGGGCGAACCGTCAGGGGCCGCCTCGCCCGGCCCGCTCTTTCCCCGGACCTGCTCGTGAGGGCCGGTCGCGCTGGTCATGGCCTTCCCTCGGGATGGGCCGACAGGATCAGCGTCCGCCGGGAGGCGCGTCCCGAGGGGAGAAAGACCACGATGCCCACGATCATTAATTCATGATGGGAAATGTGGTGCCATTTCGAGATGGCCATACCTAAGATCGTTCAGATGGCTGAAGAAGAGGTAGGCGTGGCAGGCGAGGAAAGTTTGGAAGCCGGTGCGCGGGAAGGCGGCCCGCAGCGGTGTGGACTGCTCATCGAACGTGCCAAGACGTATTCGATGATGAAGCGCTTCGATGAGGCGATCGCAGATCTGACCGAGGTGCTCCGGCTTGATCCCGGCAACGACATCGTGTGGGGCAGGCGGGGTGAGCTGTACCGAAGGACGGGCCGGTTCCAGGAGGCCGTCGCCGACTTCGACCGCGCGATCGAGATCGACCCGGAGTACACGTACGCGATCGGCAGCCGGGGGCAGGCGTATGAGGCGCTCGGCCGGTTCGGGGAGGCGCTGGCCGACTACAACCGTGCGATCGAGCTGACTCCGGACGAGGTCTGGCTCCTCAGCGAGCGGGCGGGCCTGCTGCGCAAGGTCGAGCGGTACGACGACGCGGAGACCGATCTGATCCGGGCCATGATGCTCGCCCCGGAGGACACCGACCTGTACAACGCTCGCGGAGAGCTCTATTACCAGGTGAACCGCTATGACGACGCGATCACGGATTTCTCCCACGCGCTGAGCATGGAGCCGAACAACGTCTGGGCACTCGTCTCACGCGGTGAGACGTATCGCATGATGGACAAGATAAATGAAGGGCTCGGCGACCTGAATCACGCCCTTCAGCTGGAGCCCGACAACGAGCGTGCTCTGGGGAGCCGCGGGGCGATTCTGCACAAGCTGCACCGGGACGAGGAGGCGATGGCCGATCTCACCAGGGCGATCGAGATCGACCCCGAATACACCTGGGCCTACGTCCGCAGGGGCGAGGTGCTGCGGTCCCTGGGCCGTTACGAGGAATCGCTCGTCGATATAAATCGGGCGATGGAGCTCGACGGAGGCGCGGACGGCTGAGTGGATCGGCCGAGGCCCCCGGACGCGCCGATCCCGCTTCCCGCACGCGCGGCGGCGCCGCAACCCGAACCGGAGTCGCTGATAACCGCTCCGAGTCCGGTTCGTGTCGCGTGCGGAAGCCGGGCCTAGCGGACGACGATGAAGTCGGACGCCTGCCTGGGGGCGCGGTCCCTCGGGGGAGCCGCGGGGTGGCCGATGGCGACGGCCCCCATCGGGTCCCAGCCGGCGGGCAGGTCGAGGACCTCGCGGACGACGTCGCGGCAGAACATGGTGGAGGAGACCCACGCGGAGCCCAGCCCCTCCACCGCGAGCTGGACGAGGAGGTTCTGCACCCCCGCGCCGGCCGCGACCACGAACATCTCCCGCTCGGCGGTGTTGCGCCGGTCGTCGCGGTAGGTGTGCGAGCCGTCCATGACCAGGCAGGGCACCGCCAGGTACGGGGCCGCGCGCAGCACGTCGCCCCGCCTGACCCGCCTGGCGATCGACTCCTCAGAAAAACCGTCGCTGCGCAGGTCGGCGATCCAGGCCTCGCGCATGGCGTCGAGCAGCTTCTCCCGGGCCTCCGCCGACTCCAGCAGGACGAACCGCCACGGGGTCGTGTGGTGCGGGGCGGGCGCGGCGATCGCGGCGTCGACGGCCCTGCGGACCTTGGCACCGTCCACGGGTTCCGCGGAGAACTCCCGGATGGTCCTGCGGGCGAAGACCACGTCGCGCGAGCCGTACCGGAACATGTCGTCGGCGGACGGGCGGACCAGCTCGCGGATGCCCGGCCCGTCGTCCTCGGTGGTGTACTCGGCCATGCCCCTGATCACGGCCACCGGGGTCTGCGCGACCTTCCCCTTGACCAGGTCTCCGGCCGCGGCGAACTCGTCGGCGACGGCGGTCAGGGTGACCTCGAGCGCGTTGCCGTAGTCGTCGGACATGCCCCGGTAGTCGAGAGAGGGAGTCACCCCGGCGACGCCGACGGCCATGTCGGTCTGGCCGTTGCGCCACGGGCGGCCGAAGGTGTCGGAGATGATCACGCCGACCGACACGCCGAGCAGTTCCGCGACGCGCGCCCTGATGGCCGAGGCGGAGGCGTCCGGGTCGACGGGCAGCAGGACCACCGTGTCCGGCCGGGTGTTGGAGGCGTCTACCCCGGCGGCGGCCATGACGAAGCCGTGCCTCGTCTCGGCGATCACGGTCTCGCCCCTGCGGGCGACCACCCGCCTGGTCTCCGCGCCGACCGCCTCGGCACGGGGCACACCGTGCAGGACCCGGCCTTCGGCCTTGCTTGAGATCTTGGAGGTGACCACGAGGATGTCGCCGTCACGCAGGTCGGGCAGAGCCGTGGCGATCAGCTCCCCGACGTCGTCACCCTCGTGGACCTCGGGTATGCCGGGAACGGCGAAGATCTCCACCCTGACGTCGGCGGGATTCCACTGCCCGCGCCTGACCCGGCTCATCGCGAGCCCTCCTCGCGAGTGGCGGAGGACGCGAGCCGGGTGGCCATGTCCAGGGCCGCGCGGGCGATGGCGGCGGCGGCCTCGACGTCGTGCATGATCAGCGGGCGGGCCTCGACGTCGACGCCGGCGAGGGCCACTCCGGCGTCCTCCTCCGCGACCAGCCAGCCGTTCACCAGGGGCGACCCGTACAGCTCCAGGACCGCCTGCGCGGTGGTCTGCACGCCGATCGCGGTCAGGCAGGCGTCGGCCATGCCGCGGACCGGGGCGCCGCCGACGATGGGGGAGACGCCGATGACCGTCTTGCTCTCCAGGGCCTCTCGGATGCCCTTGATCTGCAGGATTGTGCCGATGCTGACGACCGGGTTGGACGGCGGGAGGATGACGACGTCGGCGGCGGCGATGGCCTCCAGCACGCCGGGGGCGGGGGAGGCCTGGTCGGCGCCGACCAGGATGATCTGCTCGGCGGGAACCGAGGCGCGCAGCCGCACCCACCACTCCTGGAAGTGGATGGCGCGGCGGCCCTGCTCGTCGGTGATGACCACATGGGTCTCGGTCCGGTCGTCGCTCATCGGGATCAGGCGCACGCCCGGCTGCCAGCGCTGGCACAGTGCCTCGGTGACCGCCGACAGCGGGTATCCGGCGTCGAGCATCTGGGTGCGCACGATGTGAGTGGCGAAGTCGCGGTCGCCGAGGCCGAACCACTGCGGCTCGACGCCGTAGGCGGCCAGTTCCTCCTTGACGACGTGCGACTCCTGCCGTCGTCCCCAGCCCTGTTCCTCGTCGATGCCGCCGCCCAGGGTGTACATCACGGTATCGAGGTCGGGGCAGACCCGCAGGCCGTAGAGACTGATGTCGTCACCGGTGTTGCCGATGACGGTGATCTCGGAGTCGGGGGCGGCGGTGAGCAGACCCCGCAGGAAGCGGGCGCCACCGATTCCGCCGGCGAGGGACACGATGCGCATGCCGTCCAGTGTTCCACTAGGTCGTTACGGATGTCGGCGGGGTTCCGGGAGAGGGGGGACGCAGTCTTTTCATGATCGTTATGAGGGCTGTCCGCGCTGGCAGAATCGCCTAGCCTGATGCCCGAATTATGGACATATAAGGTGCAATGGAGCACTTACGAGGTTGGTGGGCTTCCTGGGACTACCAACAGCAAAGTCAGCCATGTGCAAAACTGACCCGGGTTTACCTAAAGACCCTATGGGGGTAGTTGTGATCAATGTCGAGGCGGGCCGGCTCCGAGAACCGGCGGCGTGGCTCATGGTAGCCGTCGCGTCCGCGAGCGTTCTCGTCGGCATCGAACGCCTGCTGTTCGGGGGATCGTCCTTCGCCGTGCGCGCGGCGGGCTACCTGGGTCAGCTCACCTCGCCGACAACCGCCGCGCTGTTCGTCGGCGCCGTGCTGCTGGCCACCCACCTCGGTCCGGTGATCGAGCGGTTGAAGCAGATGGCCCTCGTAGCGGCCGGCGTGCTCGGGCTCTCCGTGCTCTTCGGCGCGGTCAGCCTGCTCACCGCGCTGTTCGGCGGTGCGACGGACCTCCGGGAGAAGATCGAAATCCTCCTCGTCCACCTGCCCGCCCTCGCGCTGACCGCGGTCGTACTGCTCTACGTGCTGCCGAAGGCGGTCCCCGCCGGTTCGCGCGCCGGGGCCCTCCGCGCCGAGGACGGCTTCGGCCGCCCCGCCGAGCGCCCCCGGGAGCAGGGGTACGCCTACCCCCAGCAGCCCGTTCCCGCGCAGGGGTCGGTTCCTTTTCAGGACCACCCGCAGGGACAGGTTCCTTTCCAGGACCACCCACAGGGACAGGTTCCTTTCCAGGACCACCCACAGGGACAGGTTCCCTTCCAGGACCACCCGCAGGGGCAGGGCGGGTACCCCCAGGGCCAGATGGCGCAGCAGGGTGTCCACCACCCGCAGGATCAGGCTCCGCTGGGCGGCCACGGTTACCCGCAGGAGGCGCCGCCCGCCCAGGCCCCGCAGCCCCCGCAGAACCTCCCCGCGCTTCCGCCCGCGCCCGCGCACGTCTCCGAGGGGTACGGGCAGCAGGCGGCCTCCTACGCGCCGTCCGCGCCGCAGGCGGGCGACGGGCACCCTCAGCCGCCCTACCTGCCGCCTGTCGAGAGCCAGCCGTACGCTCCCCCGCCCGGCGCCTACCCGCAGCCCTCCCAGCAGCCGGAGCCGCAGGGGCAGGGGTACGCGCAGTCCGTGCCGCAGCCGCCGCAGCCCGTCTCCCAGCCCGTCGCGCAGACCGGGGGCTACACTCCGAGCCCGTACGTCGCGGCCGACGTCCAGCCCCCGGCCCCGGCCAAGCCGTACGAGCCGCCGGCCGCCGCCTATGACCCGTCGGCCGCCGCCTATGACCCGCCGGTCTACGCCGCTCCGGTGGATCAGCAGCCCCAGACGGAACCCCGGCTGCCGAGCTATCCGCAGTTCCCCGACTCTCCGGCGTACGGGCAGCCCGAGCCGCAGGGCTTCGGCCAGCAGCCGGACTCTCCGGCGTACGGTCAGGAGCCGCAGCCGGTGAGTTCCGGGCGGCACTCCAGCCCGAGGCTGCCGAGCTATCCGCAGTTCCCCGACTCCCCGGCGTACGGGCAGCCGGAACCGCAGGGCTTCGGCCAGCAGGCCGACTCCTCGGCGTACGGCCTCCGCTCGGAGCAGCGGCAGCCGGACTACGGGCAGGCCGGTACTCCCGGGTACGGGCAGTCCGAGCCGCAGGGCTTCGGCCAGCAGCCGGACTCTCCGGCGTACGGGCAGGAGCCGCAGCTCGCGGGCTCCGGCCGGCGCTCGGAGTCGCAGGCGCCGGGCTACCCGCAGTCCGAGCCGCAGGGCTTCGGGCAGCAGGACTCGCAGCCGTCCGGCTACGGTCACCAGCCCGAGCAGCAGGCCCCCGCGCCCTACCCGCCGGTCGACGGCCGCCAGGGCCCGGCGTTCGACGGCCAGGCGCAGTCCTTCCCGCAGCCTCCGGAGAACTACGGCCAGCCGTTCAGCGGTTACTCGGGCGCGGAGTTCGCCCGGCCGGCCGAGCCGGGCCCGCAGTACTCCGCGCCCGACCCGGTGGACCTCAGGTCGCAGCAGATGGCCCAGGCGTACCAGCAGGCGGAGAGCTACCAGCAGCAGGCCCAGGGCACCGAGCCGCAGCTTCGCGTCCCCGAGTACGGCTCCTCCGGCTACGACGGCCCGTTCGGGCATCCGCAGCAGGCGTCCCAGGCCCCTCAGGTTCCGCAGAACCCCCCGGCTCCGCAGGCCCCGTACCAGCCGCAGGGCGGCGGTCACCAGTGGGACCCGCGCTCGGAGGCGACGCTCAGGTTCGACCCGAGCACCTACTCCGGAGACCCGCTGAGCGACCCCGCGCTCTCCGTCAGGACGTGGGACTCGCAGCCGATAGACCCCACCGCGATCTACAAGCCCGAACAACGCCCAGGTCAGGGCATGGATTAGGAAAGCCCGGCTAGAGAGAGGGTGGGCCCCGGTCAGGATCAGAACATGTCCTGGTACGGTTCCGACCGCCGAGAGCACTGAGCCCCTGGCGATCGCGGCGATCACCTGGTGCAATTGCCGTCGTGGCAGGCACACGACCCACAACCGGGGAGAGCAGGTCTTTCCCCGGATACCAGCATGCCGCTTGACGCCACACCGGGCACGCGCGTGTAATTACACACGTGTTGTTACGCCTTTCTCTGGGTGGGTAAGGGGGAGGCGTTCATAGGGGGGCTCCATTTGCGGGCGTGCGGCAGGGAGGTGTGCAGTGGCCGACCTGGTCATCGCACAGGAGAGCATCGCTGAAGAGCAGCTTGGCTGGCAGGAGCGCGCCTTGTGCGCGCAGACCGACCCGGAGGCGTTCTTCCCGGAGAAGGGAGGCTCCACCCGCGAGGCCAAGAAGGTTTGCCGCTCCTGCGAGGTGCGTGCCGAGTGTCTTGAGTACGCGCTGGAACACGACGAGCGGTTTGGAATCTGGGGTGGACTGTCGGAGCGGGAGCGACGGCGGATCAAGCGTGAGGCGGTCTGAGCCGTCCGGGAAGCGGACGGCTGGAAGGCTTGGGCACGCTGAAGTCCGGACGGTCTGGAAATCCAACCACTGAGGAAACGCCGAAGAAGTTCGAGTGGTCTGACAGGAAGCATGTGACGCCCCTCGGGGCGCTTGATGAATATGTCCATGGGGTCACGTGACCGTCGGTCACGTGACCCTTTTTTCATTCGCGTGACCAGGTGTAAGACATAGTCAGACATAGGGTGTCGTATCGTTGTCGCGCCGATCATCAACACCTCCTGAACACGGGACGTATGTCCATCACCGACTCCCAGCGCCCCCATCGCCCCCACCACACGGTCACCGCGATCGTCGTCTCCCACGACGGCTCCCGCTGGCTGGGGGAGACCCTGGAAGCCCTGCTCCGGCAGACCCGTCCCGTGGACCGGGTCGTCGGGGTCGACAACGGCAGCAGGGACGGCAGCGCCGCGCTGCTGACCGGAGCCCTCGGCTCCAGAGCCGTGCTCACCCTGCCGCGCTCGACCGGTTTCGGCGAGGCCGTCGCCGAGGTACTCGACAGGCTCGGCCCCGGCGGGGGGCAGGAGTGGATCTGGCTGCTGCACGACGACTGCGCGCCGGACGTCGATGCCCTGCGGATCCTGCTGGAGGCCGCCGAGGCGGATCCCAAGGCGGCGGTGCTCGGCCCCAAGCTGCGGGACTGGCTGGACCGGCGGATCCTGCTGGAGGTCGGCGTCACCGTCGACCGCACCGGCCGCAGGAACACCGGGCTGGAGGCCCGTGAGTTCGACCAGGGGCAGTACGACGGGATCAGGGACGTGCTCTCGGTCTCGACCGCGGGCATGCTGATCCGCAGGGATGTCTGGGACGAGGTCGGCGGTCTCGATCCGGCTCTGCCGCTCTTCCGTGACGACCTCGACCTGTGCTGGCGGGTCAGGGCCGTCGGATACCGCGTGCAGAACGTCACCCGGGCGGTCGCCTGGCACGCCGAGGCCGCCGCCAGGCGGCGTCGCCGGATCACCGCCAGCGGTGACCACCCCCGCCGCCTGGACCGGCGTAACGCCCTCTTCGTCGTCATGGCGAATCTGCCGCTGAGACCGCTGCTGTGGGCGCTGGTACGCAACGCGTTCGGCTCCATCTTCCGCACGGTGCTGTTCCTGGTGGCCAAGCAGCCCGCCAACGCGCTGGACGAGTTCCTCGCGTTCGGCTCGGTGTTCGGCCATCCCATTCGGATGATCAAGGCTCGGCGGGTGCGGGCCAAGGGGCGTAGGCAGGGGTACGCGGCGATCAGCCGGTTGCTCACCCCACCCGGTGCCGGCTACCGGCGGCTCGTCGACCGGGCCCAGAACTACCTGGCCGGGGGCGGGTTCGTGGAGTCCGAGGGGCGCCACCACGCGGTGGCCGCCTCGCCGCACCCACAGCAGGAGGACGGCGAGGAACTGCTCACCGACGCCGGCGTGATGCAGCGTGTCTTCGGCAACCCGGGTGTCCTGCTCTTCCTGGCGCTCGCCCTGGTCACGCTGATCGCCGAGCGTGCCCTGACCGGCGGCGCCAGGCTGGGCGGCGGCGCGCTCGTCCCGGTGATCGGCGGGGCCTCCGACCTGTGGGCTCTCTACCGTGAGAGCTACCACCAGACGGGCCTGGGCACCGACGCGTGGGCTCCGCCGTACGTGGCGGTGCTGGCCGTGCTCTCCACGGTGCTGTTCGGCAAGACGTGGCTCGCGGTCTCGCTGCTGCTGCTCGGCTGCGTGCCGCTGGCGGGGATCTCCGCGTACGCGGCCACCCGGTCGATGATCCCGGGCCGCTGGACCCGGGTCTGGCTGGCCTCCTCCTACGCCCTCCTGCCGGTGGCCACCGGCGCGGTCGCCGCGGGCCGGCTCGGCACCGCGATGGTCTTCGTACTGCTTCCCGTCTACGCGGCGCTCGCCACCACGGTGCTCGCCGGGGAGCGGCGCCGTGCCCGCCGCGCCGCCTGGGGCCTGGGGCTCCTGCTGGCCGTCGGCACCGCCTTCGCCCCGCTGGTCTACCCGCTGACCGCGATCCTCGGCGCGCTGGCGGCGCTGGCCTTCCCGCGCCGGGGCGTCGCCGTCTCGATGCTCGTGGCGTTCGTCGTGCCCGTGGTCCTGCTGTTCCCCTGGCTGGCCCAGCTGGTCGCGGATCCCAAGCGGCTGCTGCTGGAGGCCGGGCTGCACCAGCCCGCGCTGGTCGACCCCGGACTGCCCGCGCAGTCGTTGCTGCTGCTCAGCCCAGGCGGGCCCGGCATGCCGCCACTCTGGGTGACCGGCGGTCTCATCGCCGCCTGCCTGCTCGCGCTGCTGATGCGCCGCAACCGGATGGTCATCGCGGTCGGCTGGGGCGTCGCCCTCTTCGGTGTGCTGGTGGCCATCCTGGTCAGCAGGACCCCCGTCACCTCGATCAACGGCGATGTCGAGGCCCCCGCGTGGCCTGGTGTGCCACTGGCCTTCGCGGCCACCGGCATGCTCGTGGTGGCCGCGCTCACCGCCGACCGGGTCGTGGAGTTCCGGGCGGCCGGCGGGCTGCGCAGGCTCGCCGCGCTCGGGGTCGTGCTGGTCGCGTTCTCCACGCCGCTGCTCGCCGCGGGCATGTGGATCGTCGAGGGCGTGAACGGCCCGATCCGCGGAACCGTACGCGACGTCATGCCCGCCCTCGCGGCGGTCAACTCCGCCGGTGGCGAGCGGACCCTGCTGCTGCGCACCTCGCCGAACGGTCTGCTCTTCACGGTGCTGCGCGGGCGTACCCCGGTGATCGGCGAGGCCGACATCCCCGTGCCCGAGGGGCCCAGGGAACGGGTCCGCGTCGCCACGGCCGGGCTGGTGTCCGGCAGGGGCGGCGACGACGCCCGGGTGCTGGCGGCGCACGGTGTCCGGTTCGTCGTGGTGACCGCGCCCGTCGACGCGGCGATCAGCGCCGCCCTCGACTCGCAGCCCTCGCTGGCGAGGATGAGCCTGTCCCGCTCGGTCGGCGTGTGGCGGCTGACCCAGCCGATCGCCGTTCCCGTCACCCCGCCCGGCGACCCCTGGCACAGCCGCTGGCTGTGGATTCAGGCCGCGCTGGTGCTGGTCGTCCTGGTGCTGGCCGCGCCCGGCTCGCGTACCGAGTCCGACCAGCCCGCCGCCGCACAGGACCTGCCCGAGTCCCGTAGAGAGCTGGCCCCCCGGTGAAATCCCTGATCGAGAACCGGTTCAGCCTGCTGGTGCTGGTCTTGGTGGCCCTGCTCGCCCTGTACGGGGTGGCCTCCGCCACCCAGCCGCAGGCGGTCGCCACCCCCGCGCCACAGGTTCAGAAGGTTCCCGTCGCCTCGGTGACGACGGTCTGCCCATCGCCCGGCGACGCCTCCGTCGCCGTGGTGGCGCCGCCGGGCAGCCGGGCGCAGGGGACCGCGGCACTGGTCACCGGCGACAAGACCCTCGCCACCCTCGACACCCCCGGCCGTCTCTGGCATGAGAAGGTCCCCGCCTCGTCGCCGCCCCTTGTCATCACGGCCACCGGGAGCATGGCGGCGGGCCTGGAGGTGGCGCAGACCCGCAAGGAGAAGTCGGGCAGGCAGCGAGGGCTGGCCGGGGTGCGCTGCACCGAGCCGGTGGCGAGCACCTGGCTGGTCGGCCCGGGACCGGCCGCGGCCGAGGTCACGCTCTACCTGACCAACGCCGATCTCGCCCCGGCCATCGCGGAGATCATGATCTATTCGGGCGAGGGTCCCGTGGTCGCCGACAGCGGTGGTGTGTTCACCCTGAAACCCGGCGAGAACCGTTCGATCAAGGTCAGGGATCTCGCGCCCACGGCGCTCGTCCTGGCGATCCAGGTGCGCACCAGCTCCGGGCGGGTCACCGCCGCGGCCAGGGCGATCATGAACGGCGGGCGCGGCGTCGACTGGTTGCCCGTCTCCGCGGCCCCCGCCACCCGCGTCGTCGTGCCGGGTATCCCCGGCGGCGGCGGGAAACGCGAGCTGCTCGTCGCCTCCGACGCCGAGGTCGACACGCTGGTCGAGGTCAGGGCGCTCACCCCCGACGGGACGTACGCGCTCAAGGGCCGCGAGCTCGTCGAGGTGCCCGCCGGTTCCGTCGCCACCCTCGACCTGTCCACCGGGATCGGCGGCCAGCCGTCCGCGCTGGTGCTCACCTCGGAGACCCCGATCGTCGCGGGACTCGTCGCCACCGGCACCGGGGCGAAGGTCGACGTGGCCTTCACCGCCGGGGCGGACCCCGTCGACCTGGGAAGCGTCGTCGCCGACAACCGTACGGGAGGCAAGGTGACCTCCCGGCTGCTGCTGACCGCGCCGGACACCGCGGGCAAGGTGAGCGTGCAGGTGGTTCCGCGCAAGGGCGATCCGGGTGAGCCGTTCCAGGTGGACATCTCCGCCTCGCGTACCAAGCAGGTCAAACTGCCCAAGGTGGACGGGGCCTTCGCGGTGGTCGTGCAGCCGATGCCCGGCTCGGGGCCGGTCTACGGCGGGCGCGTCATGGACGAGCGGCTCAAGGGCGGGTTGGCGCTGACCGTGCAGCCACTGGCCGCGGCCCGGATGTGGGCGCTGATCCCGCCGATCGCGGAGTCCGCCGCGACGGTCCTGCCCTGAGAGGCGCTTTGGACGGGTCAGTCGTGGTCGTCGAAGCCGGGGTCGATCGATTCTGGAGAGAGCCCGAGCAGGCCCGCGACCTGCTCGACCACCGCCTCGTGCACCATCGCGCCGAGGTGGTCACGATCGCGGGACCGGCTCTCCAGGGGGCGACGGTAAATGATCACAACGGCCGGGCGGTTCCCGTCGGCGGGTTTGGCCCGCCCGAACGGGATCGGGTCGCCGGTCAGCAGCTCGGGGCCGTCGCCCAGCTCGCTGATCGGCGGGACCTCCTCGACCGCGAACTCCACGGCCGCCAGCTGCTTGGCCCACCGGGGCTTGAGCCGGTCGACGGCGTCCAGGACGAGATCGTCGAACCGCTCGCTGCGGGACTTGGCGATCGGCACGTGCGAGGGCGCGAGCGGACCGCGCAGGCCGCGGCCGTGCCTGTCGCGCCTGCGGGGAGAACGAGGTCTGCCGGGTGCCGGGCTCACGGCCCCAGCTTAGACGTGACCCGAGCGGGGGCGGGAGTGCCGGTGACGGAAGGTGTCGTATCGAGTGCGTGGGGCGGGAGTGCCGGTGACGGAGGGCGGTGTGCCGAGTGTGGGACCGGAGAGGCCGTGTGGCGGGAGCGCGGAGGAGGGGCGTAAGCCATACAGGCGGGTGGAAGCCGGGACACGTGTCCGAATTGTGGCGACACGCTCGTTAAGAGCGCTCAGATAGTGGCGCCCCGGACGCTTACCGGATACGGTCCCACCGTGAGCCCCGTCCGCCGCTGTTCCCGCACCGCGTGCAGTCAGCCTGCCGTTTTCACGCTCACGTACGTCTACGCCGATTCGACCGCTGTTCTCGGGCCCTTGGCGACGTACGCCGAGCCGCACTGTTACGACCTGTGTGCCGAGCATGCCGAGCGGCTCACCGCCCCCCGCGGTTGGGAGGTGGTCCGCCTGCCGACCGACGGCGCCACACCGAGTACGGACGACCTGGAAGCCCTCGCCAACGCGGTCCGCGAGGCCGCGAGACCCGCCCCCAGCGGCGGCACCGAGCCGGTCGGCCAGGGCGTCGAGGTCGGGCGCCGGGGTCATCTGCGGGTGCTCCGCTCCGCTCAACCCCAGCGCGACCGCTGACCCTACTAGGCTGGGGAGCAAGAGCTGCTCGGATATGAGTGTGCGCCGTTATGCTCTGGCATGCTTGGGAGAGTGATACGGCCGGTTGGTCGTGGCCTTGCCGTAGCCGGTGAGGGTTTTGGTCTCCTGAAGCGTTGATCGTGCTCACGGTCAGGTCGCCCAGGGTTGCGGGGAGACTTTAAACGCTCGTGGAGCCGGTGTAAGACCGGGCCGCAAGGTCAGGCGGTCGGCGGTGAAGCGAGAACTCCCGCGAGGGAGAACGTTCGCGTCGTAAGGCGCGGACTGCCCGACAATGCGCTGACCGGCGCTAACTGGAAGGCAACGGCAGCGGACACGACGCAGAGGGCGGAGCTGGAGTGGGCGACCTTGTCAAGATCTTCAAAGCGTACGACGTTCGTGGCGTCGTGCCGGACGAACTCGACGAGGAGACCGCCGAGGCGGTCGGCGCGGCCTTCGTGGAAGTGACCGGGGCCGCGACCGCCGTGGTGGCACACGACATGCGCGAGTCGTCGGCGCCTCTGGCGGCGGCCTTCACCAGGGGGGCCACCTCGCGGGGGGCCGACGTGATCCACGCCGGGCTGGGCTCCACGGACCTGCTCTACTACGCGAGCGGCAGCCTCGGCCTGCCCGGGGTGATGTTCACGGCCAGCCACAACCCGGCCCGCTACAACGGCATGAAGATGTGCAGGGCCGGCGCCGTGCCGATCGGCGGAGAGACCGGGCTCATCGAGATCCGGGACCGGGCCGCCGCGATCCTGGCGTCGGGCGGCCTCGGCGGCCAGGGGGGCGGGACGGTCTCCGAGCGCGATCTGCTGCGCGGCTACGCCGACCACCTGCGCGGCCTGGTCGACCTTTCCGGCATCCGGCCGCTGCGGGTCGTGGTCGACGCGGGGAACGGGATGGGCGGGCACACGGTCCCGACGGTGTTCGAGGGGCTGCCCATCGAGCTGACCGCCCTCTACTTCGAGCTCGACGGCACCTTCCCCAACCACGAGGCCAACCCCATCGAGCCGGACAACCTGCGCGACCTGCAGAAGGCGGTGCTCGACGTGGGCGCCGACATCGGACTGGCCTTCGACGGCGACGCCGACCGTTGCTGGGTGGTCGACGAGCGTGGCGAATCGGTCTCGCCGTCCACGATCACCGCGCTGGTCGCCGCCCGCGAGCTGGTCAAGCACCCCGGCGCCGTGATCATCCACAACCTGATCACCTCCAGAGGCGTTCCGGAGATCGTCACCGAGCACGGCGGCCGGCCGGTCCGCACCCGCGTGGGTCACTCGTTCATCAAGGCCGAGATGGCCGAGACCGGCGCGGTCTTCGGCGGCGAGCACTCCGCCCACTACTACTTCAAGGACTTCTGGTTCGCCGACTCCGGCATGCTGGCCGCGCTGCACGTGCTGGCCGCACTGGGCGAGCAGGAGAAGCCGCTCTCGGAGATCCTGGCCGAATACACCCGCTACGCGGCCTCAGAAGAGATCAACAGCACGGTCGCCGACCAGGCCGCCGCGACGGAGCGGGTTCGCGAGACGTTCGCCGCCCGCGACGGCGTCACCTTCGACGAGCTGGACGGCCTGACCGTCTCCGGCCCAGGATGGTGGTTCAACCTCCGTCCGTCCAACACAGAGCCGCTGCTCAGGCTGAACGCCGAGGCGGCAGACGAGATTCAGATGGCAGCGATCAGGGACGAGGTCCTTGCTGTCGTGAGGAGCTGAACGAGTGAAGATCGACGACTGGTTGCTGGAGATCCTGGCCTGCCCCAACTGCAAGTCTCCGCTACGAGCCGAGCCCGAGGTGGACGAGCTGTCCTGCACCTCCGCCTCCTGCGGCCTGGTCTACCCGGTCCGGGACGACATCCCGGTCCTGCTGGTCGACGAGGCCCGGAAGTCGTGAACTGGGAGCCCGATCGGCTCGACGAAGGAGAACAGCTGGTCGACGGTGACCCGTCGGGCATGCTGCGGGCGGTGGCCGACTCGGCCGCGCAGGTCCGTACCTCCCACCGGGCCGCCCTGGAGTCAGGCCTGTCCTCGCTCGCCGAGGACGGCCGGCCCCGGGCGGTCGTGGTCGCCGGCGGGGGCGGCTCGGGCATCGCCGGTGACATCCTCAATGTGGTGTGCGGCCACGGCGCCCCGCTGCCGATCGTGACCGTCAGGTCCTACCGGCTGCCGGGCTGGATCGGCGCGACCGACCTGGTGATCGCGGTGTCGCGCTCGGGCGGGGCCGAGGAGACGCTCACGGTGGCCGCCGAGGCCGTCCGCCGAGGCTGCCGCCTGCTCGCCGTCGGTACCCCCGATTCGCCGCTGCACGCGATCGCCAGGCAGGCGGGAGCGCCGTTCGTGCCCGTCACGGACGGAGGAGGCCGGCTCCGTACCGGGATATGGGCGCTGTCGGTCCCGCTGATCGTCGCCGCGGCCGAGCTCGGCCTGATCACAGCGGGTGAGGAGGTGTTCGAGGGGGTGGCCAGGCGCCTTGAGGACCTCGCGCACCGCTGCCGCCCGACGAGCGAGTCGTTCATCAATCCCGGCAAGTCACTCGCCATGGAGATCGCCGAGACCGTGCCGATGATCTGGGGATCCTCCCCGGTGGCGGCTGTCGCGGCCCACCAGTGGGCCCGCGGGCTCAATGTGAACGGTAGGTATCCGGCGATGTGGGGAGAGCTCCCCGAGGTCGGCCACAACCAGGTGGCCGCCCTCGACGGCCCGCTCGCCCACCGCGACATCTTCGCCGACGAGAGCGGCAGGTCGCTCCGGCTGTTCGTGCTGCGCGACGTCGAGGAGCACCCCCGGGTCGTACGGCACCGGGAGGCGTCGGTGCGTCTGGCGGAGGATCGCGGCGTTCCGGTCACGCAGATCGTCGCCGAGGGGGAGCACCCGCTGGAGCGGCTCGCCGTGCTGATCGCCCTCGGAGACTTCGCGAGTGCGTACCTCGCTCTCGGGTACGGGATCGACCCGACCGTTGTGTCGGCGATTACAGAAGTCAGGGCGAGGATTTCACAATAGGATCCTGTCTCATCTTTACCGGAACAATGAGCTGAGCGGAGGCTGCCGTGAGTGCGGGCGGCGGTACCAAGGCAATCATCGCGGCGTTGGCCGCCAATCTGTCGATCGCGGTGGCCAAATTCGTGGCGGCCTTCTTCACGGGGTCGTCATCCATGCTGGCCGAGGGGGTCCACTCGGTGGCCGACTCGGGCAACCAGGCGCTGCTGCTCCTCGGCGGCAAGCGCGCGCAGCGCGCGCGCACGCCCCAGCATCCCTTCGGATACGGCAGGGAGCGCTACTTCTACGCCTTCGTGGTGGCGGTCGTGCTGTTCACCATCGGCGCGGTGTTCTCGCTCTACGAGGGCTGGCACAAGATCTCCGCTCCGGAGGAGCTCAACTCCCCGATATGGGCCTTCGGCGTGCTGATCTTCGCGATCATCGCCGAGGCGTTCTCGTTCAGGACGGCGATCATCGAGTCCAACGCGGTCCGGGGAGACCAGACGTGGGTGCAGTTCATCCGCCGCTCCAAGTCGCCCGAGCTACCGGTCATCGTGCTTGAGGACCTGGGCGCGCTGCTCGGCCTGCTCTTCGCGCTCTTCGGCGTGACGATGGCCGTGGTGACCGGCAACCCCGTCTGGGACGGCATCGGCACCCTGATGATCGGTGTCCTGCTGGCCATCATCGCGGTCATCCTGGCGGTCGAGACCAAGTCGCTGCTGATCGGCGAGGGTGCGGGCCCCGAGGTCGAGACACGCATCGCGCAGGCCCTGGAGAGCGCGCCCGAGGTGACCCGGGTCATCCACATGCGCACGCTCCACCTGGGCCCGGAGGAGATCCTGGTCGCCGCCAAGATCGCGGTGGAGCACGACGACACGGCCGCGGAGGTGGCCCGGGGCATCGACGAGGCCGAGCAGCGCGTCCGCACCGCCGTCCCCGAGGCCCGCGTCATCTACCTGGAGCCCGACCTGGACAGATCCAGGGTCAACGGCTCAGTCTGAATCCGGACGAGACGGCTGGGGGCGCTGGAGCAGCCGCAGCGCCTTCTCCTTCTCGAAGTCCAGGGCCCTGCGGGGCGCCTGGAGACGGCCGATCCGCAGGCCCAGGTCCCGCACGGCCTGGGCGACCGCGGGCTCGCTCAGCGTTCGCAGCGCGAAGGCCAGCTCGGCGGGGGAGATGTCGAACCGTTTCTCCAGCTCGACGCTCTGGGCGACGGCGGAGAGCTCCTCGGGGCCGAACCGCCGGTGCGCGCCCTGGTTCCTGATCTCCGGGAGCAGGCCGAGTGCCTCGCGGTAGCGGAGCATCCGGGGGGACATGCCGAGCTTCCTGGCGGCCTCGGTGATCCGCATCGCCGCCCCCTCTTCGCAGATTTTCGGGAAAGCTTACATTCTTGTGTCAGGTTACCCGCTCGGAAGGTGCGCGAAGGCTCCCCGGCCGCCTAAACTCGCAACCGTCGACTTTTCCGGTGGAGTGGTGAGCCCGGCCCGAGAGCGAAGCGTGATCGGCGAGGGTGTGAGGCGGACCGCCCATCAACCAGAGGGGTAACCACACATGGACTTCAAGGTCGCCGACCTTTCCCTTGCGGCCTTTGGGCGCAGGGAGATCCAGCTCGCCGAGCATGAGATGCCGGGTCTGATGGCCGTCCGCGAGGAGTACGCCAAGGCCCAGCCGCTGGCCGGGGCGAAGATCATGGGCTCGCTGCACATGACCATCCAGACCGCCGTGCTCATCGAGACCCTGGTCGCGCTCGGCGCGGAGGTTCGCTGGGTGAGCTGCAACATCTTCTCCACCCAGGACCACGCCGCCGCCGCCGTGGTCGTCGGCCCCGAGGGCACCCCCGAGGACCCCAAGGGCGTCCCGGTCTTCGCCTGGAAGGGCGAGACGCTGGAGGAGTACTGGTGGTGCACCGAGCAGGCCCTGGTGTGGCCCGGCGGTGACGGCCCCAACATGATCCTCGACGACGGCGGCGACGCCACCCTGCTCGTCCACAAGGGCGCCGAGTACGAGAAGGCCGGCGCCGTGCCCAGCACGGGAGAGGACGACCCGGAGGAGTGGGGCATCATCCTCGACCTGCTCCGCCGCACGGTCACCGACGAGGGCCGCTGGACCCAGGTCGCCTCGCGCATCAAGGGCGTCACCGAGGAGACCACCACCGGTGTGCACCGCCTGTACGAGATGTTCAAGGCCGGCACGCTGCTCTTCCCGGCGATCAACGTCAACGACTCGGTGACCAAGTCCAAGTTCGACAACAAGTACGGCTGCCGTCACTCGGTGCTCGACGGCCTCAACCGCGCCACCGACGTGCTGATCGGCGGCAAGGTGGCGGTCATCGCCGGCTACGGCGACGTCGGCAAGGGGTGCGCCGAGGCGCTCAAGGGCCAGGGGGCCCGGGTCATCATCACCGAGATCGACCCGATCTGCGCGCTTCAGGCCGCCATGGATGGCTTCCAGGTCACCACGCTGGACGAGGTCGTCGGCATCGCCGACATCTTCGTCACCACGACCGGCAACTTCAACATCATCACGGCCGACCACATGGCCCAGATGAAGCACAACGCGATCGTGTCCAACATCGGTCACTTCGACAACGAGATCGACATGGCCGGTTTGGCCAGGATTCCCGGCATCGAGAAGACCGAGGTCAAGCCGCAGGTCCACACCTGGCGCTTCCCCGACGGCAAGCAGATCATCGTGCTCGCCGAGGGCCGCCTGATGAACCTGGGCTGCGCCACCGGTCACCCCTCGTTCGTCATGTCCAACTCCTTCACCAACCAGGTGATCGCGCAGATCGAGTTGTTCACCAAGACCGACGACTATCCGATCGGCGTCTACGTGCTGCCCAAGCACCTGGACGAGAAGGTCGCCCGCCTCCACCTCGACGCCCTGGGAGTGAAGCTCACCAAGCTCACCAAGGCCCAGGCCGAGTACATCGGCGTGGACGTCGAGGGTCCCTACAAGCCCGAGCACTACCGTTACTGATAACTGCGGTTGAGTCTCATCGGCCCCCGCGGTTTCGCGGGGGCCTTCGGGCGATCTGGCGGGCGATCTGGGGAGAGACGTGGACAGCGCTCTGGTGGCCGCGGGTGAGCGGAGGATCGGGTGGGCGGCGCGGGCGATGCCGGTGCTCACCGCCCTCGGTGAGCGGTTCGCCGCCGAGCGGCCGCTGGAAGGGCTGCGGATCGCCGCGTGCCTGCACGTCACCGCCGAGACCGCCGTGCTCATGGGCACGCTCAGGGCGGGCGGGGCTGAGATCGCCCTGGCCGCGTCGAACCCCCTGTCCACCCAGGACGACGTCGCCGAGGCGCTCCGTGACTACGGCGTCGTCGTGCACGCGCGGGCGGGGGTCACCAGGGACGTCTACTACCAGCACATCCACCAGGCGCTCGACATCGTCCCCGACATCGTCCTGGACGACGGCTGTGACCTGGTCAACATCCTGCACACCGAGCGGACCGAACTGCTGCAGACGGTGTCCGGGGGGTGCGAGGAGACCACCACCGGCATCATCAGGCTCCGCCAGATGGCCGCGGAGGGGGCCCTGAGGTTCCCCGTGGTGGCGGTCAACGACACGCGGACGAAGCGGATGTTCGACAACCGGTACGGCACCGGCCAGTCGACCATGGACGGCATCATGCGCGCCACGAACACGCTGCTCGCGGGTAAGACCGTGGTGGTCGCCGGTTTCGGCTACTGCGGCCGGGGCGTCGCCGAGCGGGCCAGGGGCCTGGGCGCGCGGGTGGTGGTGACCGAGATCGACCCGGTCAAGGCGCTGGACGCCCTGCTGCAGGGCTACGACGTACGGTCGATGGCGGCGGCCGCCCGCGCCGGGGACGTGTTCGTCACGGTCACCGGCAACCGCGACGTGATCAGGGGCGAGCACCTGGCGGAGATGAAGGACGGCGCGATCCTCGCCAATGCCGGACACTTCGACGTCGAGATCGACGTTCGCGCCCTGGACGGCCTGGCACAGGAGATCCACCGGGGGGTACGCCCCAACACCGACGAGTACGTTCTCGCGGACGGTCGCAGGATCCTGCTGCTCGCCGAGGGCCGCCTGGTGAACCTGACGGCCGCAGAGGGGCATCCCGCCGCGGTCATGGACATGTCCTTCTCCGCGCAGGCGCTCTCGGTGGCCTGGCTGGCCCGTGAGCGGGTGCGGCTGGAGCCGGGGGTCTACGACGTGCCGGGGGAGGTCGACGTGGAGGTGGCGCGGCTCAAGCTGGCCGCGGCCGGGATCGAGACGGACGAGCTCACCCCCGAGCAGGGGGAGTATCTCCACTCGTGGCGGCTCGGCTCGTAGTCACGCCCGCACCTCGGCCCGCGATCCACGCGTCACCCTGAACGGGCGAGCGGGCCGCGCAGGGGGATCCCCCGTCGGAGACTCCGCTCACCCTGGGTGCCTCGCGTCGGATGACGACATCGGACACCGACCGATGGCGGTCGGCCACCGGAGTCGTTCGTGAGGGGGAGCGGTTCAGAGTTCGGCCTGCATCTCCCGCATCCTGCGGATCTCGGCACTCTGGGTGACCGAGACGTCGTTGGCCAGCTCCTCGATCCGCACATGTGAGCCGGAGGTCAGGACCTGCTCGGACATCGTGATGGCGCCCTGGTGGTGCGCGGTCATGAGCTGGAGGAAGAGCCGGTCGAAGTCCTTGCCCGAGGCGGCCTTGAGCGCCTCCATCTGCTCCGGCGTGGCCATGCCGGGCATGTCGCCGTGCCCGGCGTGGTGTTCGGGAACCCGCTGCCCCTGCTGCTGGAGCCAGGTGGTCATGAACTGGATCTCCGGCCCCTGCGCGTCCTTGATCCGGGAGGCCAGGCCCTTCAGCTTGGTGTGCTCGGACCGGGTCGGGGCCAGGGCGGACATGTCGAGGGCCTGACGGTGGTGAACGATCATGTCCTGGACGTACTTCACGTCGGCCGCGTTGGCGGTGGGCAGGGGTACGAGCGTGGCGGCCTCGCTCGGGTCGACGGTCCTGGCGACCTCACCCGGCCTGCCCGGGGCGATCACCGGCGCCGAGGCCTGGGCCTGGGCCTGGGGGGCCGCGGACGGCTCCGGCTCCGAGGTGCACGCGCTGAGAGACAGTGCGGTGATCACGGCGATGAGCGCGACGCGCACCCGGCCTCCTTGGTGAATGTCCATTGACGTCCTTCCACGGCCGGAAAGCCGGGGATCTCAGCTTCCGGCCCGCCGGTCGGATCTGTCGGTCCGCAGGCCGGGAACGCCCGAAGCCCGCACGTGAACACGGCACACCCTGTCCCGTCTGGAACGCCATGTCCAACGTGGCTGCCGCGGAACACCCCAACCCTAACGGGTCGGGCCGATATGACGAGAGGGGGCCCCGCACCGAAGATGCGGGGTATTTCGGGCTGTATGTCCAATGCCGCAAGACCGTAACCCCTCCCGGGGTGGTCCGTAAAGGCCGCATATCGAAAACAGTTGCTGACACTGTGACGGCTTGCCTGACCGACCGTGCAGGATGAACGATTTAGGCACTTATGCACGCTTTATCAGTGCATGTAGCTAGGAGGTTCACGAGTGTCCACCCCCTCTGGGAAGGGTCTGACCGGCCGTTTCCTGTTCGTGGCCGGGGTCGCCGTCGCCACGGTGCTGGCCGCGGTTCCCGCGCAGGCCGCCGACATCCCGGCACCCGGCGAGATCGCCAAGAGCGCGAACATCGAGCACGTCACCAATGTGCCCAAGCCCGCCAACCTGACGGACATCAACACCGACATGGCGTTCCAGGGCGACTACGCCTTCGTCGGTAACTACAGCGGCTTCTCGATCTACGACATCAAGAAGCCGAACCAGACCTCGCTGGTCAGCTCGGTGGTCTGCCCCGGCGGCCAGATGGACCTGGCCATCGAGGGCGACCTGCTCTTCGCCGCGGTCGACTCCTCGCGCAACAACGACTCCTGCAGCAGCGTCGGCCAGAGCGCCTCGATCAAGGACTCGTGGGAGGGCGTCCGGATCTTCGACGTCAGCGACAAGAAGAACCCCAAGTACGTCAAGGCGGTCGAGACCAACTGTGGCTCGCACACCCTGACTCTCGTCCCCGGCAAGGGCAGGGACAAGAAGAACGTCTACGTCTACGTCTCCTCCTACAGCCCGAGCGCGTCGTTCCCGGACTGCCAGCCGCCGCACGACAAGATCTCGATCATCAAGGTGCCGGTGAAGAACCCGACGGCCGCCGAGGTCGTCGCCACGCCGGTTCTGTTCCCGGACGGTGGTAACCCCGGCGAGAGCCTGCCGTACCCCTACCGCACCTCGGCGACGAGCGGCTGCCACGACATCACCGCCTACCCGGAGAAGGACATCGCGGCCGGCGCCTGCATGGGCGAGGGCATCCTGATGGACATCTCCAACCCGGTCGACCCGAAGGTCACCGCCACGGTCCGGGACGACGAGAACTTCGCGTTCTGGCACTCGGCGACCTTCAACAACGAGGGCACCAAGGTCGTCTTCACCGACGAGCTCGGCGGCGGCAGCGCGGCCACCTGCAACGAGGCGATCGGCCCGAACCGCGGCGCCAACGCCTACTACGACATCGACGGCGGCCAGTTCGCCTTCAAGGGTTACTTCAAGATCCCCCGCCACCAGGACGACACCGAGAACTGTGTCGCGCACAACGGCTCGCTGATCCCGGTCAAGGGCAAGGACATCATGGTCCAGGCCTGGTACCAGGGCGGCATCTCGGTCGTGGACTTCACCGACTCGGCCAACGCCAAGGAGATCGCCTTCTTCGAGCGCGGCCCCGACAGCGCCCACAGGCTCAGCGGTGGCTTCTGGTCCGCCTACTACTACAACGGCCACATCTACGGCAGCGACTTCAACCTTGGTCTTGACGTTCTGAAGATCAATGACAAGCTCACGGACAAGGCCGACAAGGTCAAGTTCAAGGACCTGAACCCGCAGACCCAGGGTTCCTACCAGCCCGACAACAAGGGTCACTGACCTCTGACGTGATGGCCACCGGGCACCCGACGGGCGCCCGGTGGCCATCACCGGTGACGGGGTGGAGCGCCGGGGCGAACCGAGAAAAGGAGGTAGAGCGTAAACTTTTTCAAGGCCTCAGTAAAGACGTTGAATCATATTTTATTGTGACAAAGTCATGGCTTGTTGACCCGGGTGTCAGTGCGGACAATTTGCTAATTTATGCATGCCTTATGTCCGTTCCAAGGAGGCACCCGAGTGTTCGCTCCACGAAGGACCGTCAGGGCATTGGTCGTGGCGGCGACGGCCGCCGCGATGCTGATGACCACGGTCTCCGCGCAGGCCGCCGACATTCCCCCGCCCGGTGAGGTCGTCACCAGTCCCAACGTGACGCACGTGGCCACCCTGCCCAAGCTTCCCGGCCTTGAGACCACCGTCAACAGCGACATCGCCTTCCAGGGCGACTACGCCTACGTCGGCAACTACGGCGGTTTCTCGATCTACGACATCAGGGACCCGAAGCGGGCCAAGCTGGTCAGCGGCGTGCTGTGCCCCGGTTCCCAAATGGACGTCTCCGTCTACGGCGACCTGTTGTTCGGCGCGGTCGACAACTCCCGCAGCGACGACTCCTGTAACAGCGTCGGTCAGGGCGCCGACATCAAGGAGTCGTGGGAAGGCGTCCGGATCTTCGACATCAGCGACAAGAAGAACCCCAAGTACATCAAGGCGGTGGAAACCGCCTGTGGCTCGCACACCCTGACGCTGGTTCCCGGCAAGGGCAGGGACAAGAAGAACGTCTACCTGTACGTCTCCTCCTACGCCCCGAGTGACTCGTTCCCCGACTGCCTGCCGCCGCACGACAAGATCTCGATCATCAAGGTGCCGCTGCGCAAGCCGACCGACGCGGCCGTGGTCAGCACGCCGGTCGTCTTCCCCGACGGCGGCAACGAGACACAGCCCGGCCTGCTACGCCCGACCAGTGGCTGCCACGACATCACCGTCTACGCGGAGAAGGACATCGCGGCCGGAGCCTGCATGGGGGACGGCGTCCTGTTCGACATCTCCGACCGGGAGAACCCGGTGGTCACCGCACGGACCACCGACCCGAACTTCGCGTTCTGGCACTCGGCGACGTTCAACAACAGGGGCACCAAGGTCATCTTCACCGACGAGCTCGGCGGCGGTGGCGCGGCCACCTGCAACGAGGCGATCGGCCCGAACCGCGGCGCCGACGCCATCTACGACATCGTCCGCGGCAAGCTGGTCTTCAAGAGCTACTTCAAGATCGGCCGCTACCAGGCCGACACCGAGAACTGTGTCGCGCACAACGGCTCGCTGATCCCGGTCAAGGGCAAGGACATCCTGGTCCAGGCCTGGTACCAGGGCGGCGTCTCCTTCGTGGACTTCACCGACTCGGCCCGCCCGCAGGAGTTCGGCTTCTTCGAGCGGGGCCCCGAGCCGAACGGCGGGGGCGGCGGCATCTGGTCGGCGTACTACTACAACGGCTATGTCTACGCCAGCGACTTCTACCGGGGCCTGGAGGTCATCAAGATCGACGACCGCCGTACCGACCCGGCCAGGAACGTGCGCCTGGACCTGCTGAACGTGCAGACCCAGGCCTCCTACCGGGGCGGTCACTGAGTGCCCTGAGGTGAGAACGGTGCCGGGCCCGCAGGTCCGGTGAGAGGAGGGATGGCGGGTCTCCCGCCATCCCTCCTCGCCTGCCGGGCACCCGTGGCGCCGCGTTCTCGCGATTCGCCCGCGGACGGCTCGTTGGGGCAGGCGCGGCGAAGGCGATGTCTCGCCGCCCGTACGGCGTGCCTGTCCGGGGAGGTCAGGCCGGAGGGACGAAACCGCCCGGCGTGGGGCCGGGTACCTGCTCGACGGGCCGGGCCGCGGGCGGCGGGGACGCCGGATACGGCGGCCCGGCCGGGGGAGGGAGCGGGATCCGCGGCTGTGACGGCCGGTAGGCGGGCCGGCCGTAGGGATCGGGGGCGGCCCCGGGAGGGGCGTACGGCCGATCTCCGCTTCCGGGAGGCGCATAAGGCTGGGGCGACGGTGCGGTCAGGTAGGGCTGGGGCGAGGCGTGGCCGGGCCACTGCTGGGCGGGCCGGTGCGCGCCGGTCTGCTGCGCCAGGCGCGCCTGCTCGCGGCGCCGGCGTTCGGCCAGGACGGCGGTCAGGTAGGCGAACGGCGGCACGCCGGGCGGGGCCGGCGGGGACACGAAGGCCGACATCTCGGTGGCGATGCGCACCCCCATCCCGTGCTGCACGGCGGGGGCCAGATCGTGCCAGCGCATGAGGTACTGCCTCGCGGTGGCCGCGACCTGCTCGGGCAGCCGCGACAGCTCCAGCGTCGCCGCCCAGGAGGCGAGCTGCGGCGGCATGTCCAGCGGAGGCCCGTACTGCTGCGGAGCGCGCTCGGAGATCACGATGGTGCCGGAGAAGATGTCGCCGAGCCGCTTGCCCCTCTCCGAGATCAGCGAGCTGATCAGCGCGGGGGCGCCGCTGAGCATCCAGAACTCCAGGACCCCGGCCAGCCCGCGGAACAGGGCCTGCCGGAACCGCTCGGGACCGCCGTCGTCGCTGACGACCCGGAGTCCGAGGGCGAGCTTGCCCAGGCTGCGCCCGCGGGTGAGCGTCTCGAACACCACCGGGTATCCCACGATCACGAGCACGGTGAGCACGAGGTAGACCATCGTCGTCAGAGCCGGGTCGCTCAGCAGGCCCAGGCTGCCGACCAGCAGGGAGATCCCCAGCAGCATCAGGACCTGGACCGTCATGTCGATCAGCAGCGCCGCGGCCCTGCTCGGGAGCTGGGCGACACGGACCTCGACGACCACGGCCTCGCCGGTTACGACATCGGACACAATCAGCACCCTACCCGTGACTGGATAGGCTGCCCGCGTGGACATCGACGCCTTCGTCACCGCGCACCGGCCCGCCTGGGACCGCCTTGAGGATCTGGTCCGGCGGCGTGGCTCGCTGGACGGCGCGGAGGTCGACGAACTCGTCGACCTCTACCAGCGGGTGGCCACGCACCTGTCCCTGGTCCGCTCGGCCTCGGCGGACCCGATCCTGGTGGGCCGCCTGTCGGCGCTCGTCGCCCGGGCCCGCTCGGCGGTGACCGGGGCGCACACCCCGGCCTGGCGGGAGTTCATCCGCTTCTTCGCCGTCTCCTTCCCGGTGGTCGCCTACCGGGCCCGCTGGTGGTGGATGGCCACCACCGCCGCGTTCCTGCTGGTCTCCACGGTCGTCGCCGTCTGGGTGGCGAAAAACCCCGGCGTCCAGGCGGCGATCGCCACCCCGGAACAGATCACCCAGCTCGTCGAGCACGACTTCGCCGACTACTACTCGGAGAACCCGGCGACCTCCTTCGCCGGCCAGGTCTGGGTGAACAACGCCTGGGTCTCGATGCAGGTCATCATCATGTCCATCCTGCTCGGCCTGCCGATCCCGTACGTGCTGTGGGAGAACGCGGTCAACGTGGCCGTCTCCGCGGGATTGATGGCCTCGCGCGGCAAGCTCGACATCTTCTTCGGCCTGATCACCCCGCACGGCCTGCTGGAGCTGACCGCGGTGTTCCTCGCCGCCGCCGTCGGCATGCGCCTCGGCTGGACGGTCGTGGACCCCGGTCCGCGCAGGCGCGTCGAGGCCCTGGCCGAGCAGGGCAGGGCCGTGATGAGCGTGGCACTCGGCCTGGTCGTGGTGCTGCTGATCTCCGGGCTGATCGAGGGGCTGGTCACCCCCTCGGGGCTGCCCACCTGGGCGCGGATCGGCATCGGGGTGGTCGCGGAGGCGGCCTTCCTGGCCTACGTGATCTTCTTTGGCCGCCGGGCCGTGGCCGCCGGCGAGACCGGCGACGTGGAGCGCGCCCCCGACCTCGCCCCGAGCGCCGGCTGAGCGCCCCACCGGACGTTCCGGGCCCGCCCGGCCTCGCCGGGCCGGTGACGTGACGGTCCCCGGGCCGACGCGCCTGGCCGGAGGCCGTCAGATCCCCCGGACATCGTCGGCGGCCCGGACACGCCGTCAGGGTGTCCGGGCGACCATCAGAGCCGCCCGGACGCCTTCAGCGCCAGGTAGGCGTCGGCCAGGGCGGGGGCGAGCTGCTCGGGGGCGGCGTCCACCACCTCCACGCCCTGGCGGCGCAGCAGGGCGGTGATCCGCCGCCGCCCCGCGCTCAGGTGCTCGGCCGCCGCCGCGCCGTAGACCAGCTCGGAGGTGCCGCGCCCGGCGGCCATCTCGGCCACCTGCGGGTCGGAGACGGCGGCCAGGAGCACCAGATGCCGGGCGGAGAGCTGGGGGAGCACCGGCAGCAGGCCCTCCTCCAGCGCCGCCGGGTTGAGGTCGGTCAGCACGACGACCAGGCAGCGCCGCCTGGCTCGTGACATGACCGCCGCGACCATCCCGGCCGAGTCGGCCTCGACCAGCTCGGCCTCGATCGGAGCCATGGTGTTGACCAGCGAGGACAGCAGCTCCGTACGGCCGGTGCCGGACACCCAGGCGCGCACCGCGCGGTCGTGGGCCAGGAAGTCGACCCGGTCGCCCGCGCGGGAGGCCAGCGCGGCCAGGAGCAGTGCCGCGTCCATCGACCAGTCGAGGCGGGGCCAGCCGGGCACCACCCGCGACCTGCCCTGCCGGTCGCTCCTCGGTACCTCGCCGGCCAGCGGGATCGGGGCGGTGCCCACCCGCCCGGCCGAGGTACGGCCGGTGTCGAGCACGATCAGCACCCGCCGGTCGCGCTCCGGCCGCCAGGTGCGGACCACGACGTCGTTGCGGCGCGCGGTGGCCCGCCAGTCGATCGAGCGGACGTCGTCGCCGACCACGTACTCCCGCAGCGAGTCGAACTCGGTGCCCTGCCCCCTGACCATCGACGGATGCTGGCCCTCCAGCTCCCTGAGCCTGGACAGTTTGGCGGGCAGGTGCTTACGGCTGAGGAAGGGCGGTAGCACCCGGACCGACCAGGGCACCCGGTGCGAGCCCTGGCGGCCCGCGATGCCCAGCGGCCCCAGCGCCCGCACCGTCACCGTGACCGCCTCGCGGTCACCCCTGCGGGTGGGGGTGAGCGTCGTGACCAGCCGGCGGCGCTCGCCGGCCGGCACGTCCAGCGGCAGGTGCCGGGGGGTGGCCCCGGCGGACGGGGGCCAGGCGTCCCTGAGCACGCCGCGCACCCTGCGGGGGCCGGGGTTCTCCACGATCAGCTCGACCGTGACCGACTCGCCGAGCCGTACCAGCCGCTCGCCCGAGCGGGTGAAGCGCAGTGGGCGCACGCTTCCGGCCAGCAGCAGGTCGATCACGACCAGCACCGCGATCAGCAGTGCCACCCCGGCCACGGCAGGCCCCCCACGGGGGGCGAACAGCACGACCAGGGTGCCCAGCAGGGCCAGCAGCGCGGCCCGTCCTGTCAGCGCCATGGGTCAGCGGGGTACGGGGACGGAGGCGAGGACGGCGTCGATGAGGCCGTCGGCGGTCGCGCCCTCCAGCTCGGCCTCGGGGCGTAGCTGGATCCGGTGCCGCAGCGCGGGCCTGGCCAGTGCCTTGACGTCGTCGGGCGTCACGTAGGCGCGGCCCGACAGCCATGCCCAGGCCCGTGCCCCGGCCAGCAGCGCGGTCGCGCCACGTGGCGAGACGCCGAGCTGGAGCGAGGGCGACTGGCGGGTGGCCCTGGCGATGTCCACGATGTAGCCGAGCACCTCGGGGCCCACGTACACCTGGCTGACCGCCGCGCGTCCCGCGGCGAGGTCGGCGACGGTGGCCACGGTCTTGATGTGCGACAGGTCGCGCGGGTCGAAGCCGAGCGCGTGCCGCTCCAGCACCGCGATCTCCTGGTCGCGGGGCGGCAGCGGGACGGTCAGCTTGAGCAGGAACCGGTCGAGCTGCGCCTCGGGCAGCTGGTAGGTGCCCTCGTACTCGATGGGGTTCTGGGTGGCGGCCACGATGAACGGGTCCGGCAGCCCGCGCGCCGTACCCTCCACGCTGATCTGGCGCTCCTCCATCGCCTCCAGCAGCGCGGCCTGCGTCTTCGGAGGGGTTCTGTTGATCTCGTCGGCGAGCAGCAGGTTGGTGAAGACCGGACCCTCGCGGAACTCGAACTCCGAGGTCTTCGCGTCGTAGATCAGCGAACCGGTGATGTCGCCCGGCATGAGGTCGGGGGTGAACTGCACGCGCTTGAAATCGAGCGAGAGCGCCGCCGCCAGGGTACGCACCAGCAGGGTCTTGGCGACGCCCGGCACGCCTTCGAGCAGCACGTGGCCCCGGCAGAGCAGCGCGATCACCAGCCCGGTGACCACGGCGTCCTGGCCGACGACCGCCTTGGCGACCTCGGCGCGCAGGGCTCCCAGCGCCTCCCTGGCGCCGTCCGCGCTCGGCGCGGCGGGTGCGCCGGGCGCGGTCCTGACGACGGAGGTCGCCTCGGCGAGATCGCCGTTCCCCGGTGGTGTGGTCACGACTTTCCGACCTGCCTTTCCACGATGTCCATGTATTCGGCCAGGGCTACCAGCCCCGCCTCGTCGAGTGGCGGAGGTCCGTACAGGGCGGCGCCCACATGTGGCGCCGGCTGGCCGGTCCGCTCGGCGATCGCGTTCACCAGCGCGTCGGCTCCCGCCCTTGAGGGCAGCCCGAGACGGGGGGTCACCCGGTCGATGAAGCCGGCGCGCAGGGCCGCGGCGGCCCGATCGCGGGCACGCCTCGCACGATAGAGCCTGGCACGTCCCTCGACGGTCTCGGCCGCCCTGACGACGACGGGCAGCCGCTCGGCCACCACGGGACCGATCCTGCGGCCCCGCCAGAGCGCCAGCAGCAGCACCGCGACGAGCACCTGCACCACGGCCCACCTGACCCCTTCGGGGATCAGGTCGTAGAAACCCGCCTGGCCCCCCGCCGGCGGGGCGGTCTCGGGGGCCGTCAGCCAGATCAGGGTGGGCCGGCCACCGGCGAGGTTCATCGCCAGCGCGGCGTTGCCGTCCTCGGCGAGCCGCAGGTTGGTCATGAACTGCCCGTCGCCCGTGACGGTGACCTTCCGGTCTCCGGTGGGGTGGAAGACCAGGGTGGGCCGCCCGTCGGCGGGGTAGCAGCCGGTCGCCCCGGCGGGCAGGGTGAACGCCGTGCCGCCGAGGTAGGCGCTGCCCGCCCTCGTCGCGGCCGGCAGCGCACACCGGGGCTCGCGGGAGCGCGCCCGCACCTCCCGCACCGGGTTCACCCCCGGCGCGAGCCGCTCCAGATGTGACCGTACGCCCACCAGCAGCAGGTCCGACGATGTCGCGGCGAGCCGATCCGCCTCCGCCTCGTCGAGCGGGGAGATGTCGCTCACCAGCAGGGTGCTACCCGTGGAACCGGCCTGCCTGGCCTGGGACTCGGCCTCGGCGACCGAGGTGACCCGCGCGACCCGCACCCCCCGTGCCTGTAGCAGCCGGGCCAGGCCCTTGCCGCCGGACAGTGAGGTGTCGGCGGGGTCGAGAGGTCTTCCCGCCTGGCCGGAGCCGCCGAGCAGCACGCCGGCGACGGCGACGGCGACCACGAGGATCGCCACCAGGAGGGCGCCCCTGCCGCCGCGCCAGAGGCCGCGGGCGGTCGGTGAGGTGGAGGTCGACCCGGCTCGCTCGGGCGCGGCCAGGCTCATGGCGTCTCCATCCGTACGGGCGGCGCCGGGCGGGCGGCGCGCAGGTGCTCGTCGAGAGCGCACATGACCCGGTAGGCCTCGGGCGTGCCGGGCACCTCGCCGTAGGTCACGTCGTCGAACACCCGGGCCGCCGCGGCCAGCTCGGCGGCGAGCGCGGGTAGCGCGCGCCCGGCCTCGGCCGCCAGCTCCCCGGCGGTGCGGCCGGGCGTGGAGTCGACGATCACGCGGTCCTCCAGGTCGCGGGCGACGGCCCGGAGCCGCTCGCGGACCGCCTCGGCCCACCGCGCCTCCGCGGCCAGCCGCTCGGCGGCCTCGCGGTGTTCGGCGGCGGTGAGGCGGCGGTCGCCGAAGAGACCCCCCGCGCGCGCGAAGGTGCCTCTGGTGGTCCTGCGGGCGACCAGGAACACCGCGACGATGATCCCGATCACGATCACGATGAGGACGGCCCGCGCCGCCAGGCTGCCGACGACGCCCGCGGACTCCTGGTCGAGCAGGTCGCCGAGGAACTGGTTCACCCCTCGCCAGAGGCGGTCGACCAGGGACTCCTTGGCGTACTCGGCTCCGAGCAGCTCCTGGATCGCCCGGCGTCGAGCCTCCTCGCGCTCGATGTCGATCGGGGACGTCGGGAACGGGAACGTCAGGAGTGGGACCACGGAGCTCCCTGATCGGGGAACCCATGCCGCGCGGGGCCGGTGGGCGTGACGGAGGGGTCCCACAGGTCGTCGGCCGAGGCGTGCACCCAGCCCTGCCGTCGCTGCTCGATCGCCGCGGTCTGGAGCACCAGGTCGAACGCCTCGGTGCGCATCCGCCGGTCGGCGTAGAGCAGGCCGTTGACCGCGGCCTGGAAGGGATAGGTGATCATCGCGCCGACGGTCGCGCCCACGGCGATGAGGACCGCCGTGGCGATCTGCGCCCCGAGGGAACCTCCGCCCAGCAGGCCCAGGAGGCTCCCGCCCAGGGTGAACGGGAGGGAGAGCAACGTGCCGATCACACCGGCGATGAACTGGGTGAGCAGCAGGATGCCGAGTGTCCGCCAGAAGCCGCCGGAGACCAGGTTCCAGGACCTGCGCAGGGACTCGACGACGCCGAGCCGCTCCAGCACCGCGGCCGCGGGGGCGAGCGCCAGCCGGGTGGTGATGAACATGGCATATGCCACGAAGGCCAGCAGCGCCAGCAGGCCCGCGATGACCACCGCGGAGAGTCCGGCACCGGCCGCGTCAAGCGCGGCGAACAGTCCGACGATCAGGAGCAGCGGGGCGAGTATGGCCACCATGCTGACGATCACCAGCCCGAACAGCGTGGGCACCCGGCTCCGGGTCAGCGTCCAGGCCTCGCCCGCCGTCATCCTGCCGCCGAAGACGGCGCGGCCCAGGATGCGCGTCAGCACGCCGGTCAGCAGCGTCACCGCCACGAGCTGCACCGCGTAGGAGAGCAGGGTGCCGCCGTACTGGGCGAGGAAGCTCGTCTCCGGGAGGTTCGCCGGCGCGCTCCGGTCCGTCAGGTTCTCCAGGGTCGCCGCGGTGGAGCCCAGCAGGAGCGCCTCCCCGATCGCCAAGGGGATCGCGCTCAGCGCCGCGGCGATCGCGGACAGGCCCAGGACGCTCTTGGGGTTGGAACGGATCAGCTTGATCGCGCCGTCCAGGATGTCGCCCAGGCCGAGCGGGCGCAGCGGGATGATCCCGGGGCGCATCGCGGGGGGCTCCTGGCGCACGCCGTAGGGCGGCGGGCCGTAGGGCGGCGAGCCATGGGGCGGCGGGCCGTAGGGGCCCTGCTGGTACGGTGCCTGGCCGTGGGGCGGCCCGGAAGGCGGCGGGCCCGCGGGGGAGCCGGGGGCCGAGCCGGGTGCGGTCCACGGCGATCCCGGGGCATCGCCGTACGGCGGAGGTTGGTTGGACGCCCAGCCCGGGGGCGTACCGGGAGCGGAGCCGTGACCGTCTGACATATCCCAATCCTGGCATGTGGTCACACCGTTCGTGGTGATCGGGCGATCACGCGGACGTTTCATCTCCCCGGAGAGCGGCGGAGATGCCAGAGGGATGGCCGAGACGCCGTCGTTTACCGCAGACTGGGAGCGTGGTCATCGCCGCCCGGCGTTCGCAGTCGCCGGGACCGGTGGTGACCGTGCGGGGGCACCATTGCGCGCTTCACGTTGTGTGCGCCTAAAGTTCGTCATTTGGAAGGCTGGTCGTCGGCCGGTGTCATCTACTTGACGGGCAAGGGTAATCTTCGACGACCGAGCGGTTTATCCCAATAACTCCCGAACTGCGTAAACCGAATGAGGGGCCATGAAAGGACGCGTGCTGGTCGTCGACGACGACGCCGCTCTCGCCGAGATGCTCGGTATCGTGCTGCGCGGGGAGGGTTTCGAACCTTCCTTCGTCTCCGATGGTGACAAGGCGCTCGACGCGTTCCGCGACACTCGGCCGGATCTTGTACTGCTCGACCTGATGCTGCCCGGCGCCGACGGGATCGACGTCTGCCGCCGGATCCGGGCCGAGTCCGGGGTGCCGATCGTCATGCTGACGGCCAAGAGCGACACCATCGACGTGGTGCTCGGCCTGGAGTCCGGGGCCGACGACTACATCGTCAAGCCCTTCAAGCCCAAGGAGCTCGTCGCCAGGGTGCGAGCCAGGCTGCGCCGCACCGACGAGCCGACGCCGGAGATCCTGCAGATCGGCGACATCACCATCGACGTCGCCGGGCACTCGGTCAAGCGGGAGGAGGAGACCATAAACCTCACCCCGCTGGAGTTCGACCTGCTGGTCGCCCTCGCCCGCAAGCCGCGCCAGGTCTTCACCCGCGAGGTCCTGCTCGAACAGGTCTGGGGCTACCGTCACGCGGCCGACACCCGCCTGGTCAACGTGCACGTCCAGCGACTGCGAGCGAAGATCGAGAAGGATCCGGAGCATCCCGAGATCGTCGTGACGGTCCGGGGGGTCGGTTACAAGGCCGGCCCGGCCTAGCCGAGACTCCCCCCGGAGCCCGAGATGCCTCCCGCACCGAAGAAACGCCGCCGCACCCCGCGCCAGCTGCTGCGGGGTGTCCGGCGTCGCACCCGGCGGGCGGCCGGGAGGGTGCGCCGTGTCTTCTGGCGCTCGCTCCAGCTGCGCGTGGTCACCAGCACGATGGTCATCTCCATCGTGGTCGTCGCCGTGCTCGGCGTCTTCCTCATGCAGCAGATCGTCAGGACCACCCTGGAGACCAGGGAGAGCGCGGCGAAGAGCGAGGCCCAGGCCGACAGGAACGCGGTGCTCGGCTATCTCAACCAGCCGGCCGAGGCCGCCAAGCAGCCCGTCGAGTCGGGCCAGGCGCTCCAGCCGGGGGGAAGCAGCCCGCTCAGCCAGGCCACCGAGGCGCTCGCGCGGCGGGCCGGGTCCGCCAGCCGTTACTCGGTGATCATCCGTAACGAGGGACTGCCGGGGGAGTTCTACGGCACCACGAACATCGATCCCGTCAGCATCCCGGCCAGGCAGCGCGACGAGCTGTTCAAGAGGGAGGCGGGCGAGGACAGCACCTGGTACACCCCGCTGTACTACAAGGGGCAACCGGACCAGCCGGTGCCCGGGATGATCATCGGCACCCGCCTCGACACCTGGGGGACCAGGCTCGACTCGTCGTACGAGATCTACCACCTCGTCCCGCTGGACAAGGAGGAGAAGACGCTCGCCTCCGTCCAGCAGATGATCATCCTTGTCGGCGCCGGCCTCGTGCTGCTGCTGGCCGCGATCTCCTCCCTGGTCACCCGCCAGGTCGTCACGCCGGTGCGGCTGGCCAGGCAGGCCGCCGAGCGGCTGGCCGCAGGGCGGCTGGACGAGCGTCTGAAGGTCCGCGGCGAGGACGACCTGGCCCGCCTGGCCACCTCCTTCAACGAGATGGCCGCCAACCTGGCACTGAAGATCCACCAGCTGGAGGAGCTCTCCCAGGTCCAGCGGCAGTTCGTCTCGGACGTCTCGCACGAGCTGCGCACCCCGCTGACCACCGTGCGGATGGCCGCGGACCTGCTCTACGACGCCCGCGAGGACTTCGACCCGATGGCGGCCAGGTCGGCCGAGCTGATGCAGAACCAGCTCAACCGGTTCGAGGCGATGCTCGCCGACCTCCTGGAGATCAGCCGCTACGACGCGGGCGCGGCCGACCTCGACGTCGACTCGGTGGACGTCAGGGACGTGGTGCTGCGCGCCGTCGCCGACTCCGAGGCGCTGGCCGAGCGCCACTCCACCCGCTTCGACCTGCGCCTGCCCGGCGAGCCCTGCATGGCGGAGATGGACAGCCGCAGGGTCGAGCGCATCCTGCGCAACCTGCTGTTCAACGCGATAGAGCACGGCGAGGGCCGGGACATCGTCGTCTCGGTCGCCGCCGACAGGGACGCGGTGGCGGTGGCGGTACGCGACCACGGGGTGGGGTTGAAACCCGGCGAGGAGAACCTGGTCTTCGACCGGTTCTGGCGGGCCGACCCGTCCAGGGCGCGCACGATCGGCGGTACGGGGCTGGGCCTGGCGATCTCCAGGGAGGACGCCATCCTGCACGGCGGCTGGCTGCAGGCCTGGGGCTCGCACGGGGAGGGGTCGCAGTTCCGGCTCTCGCTGCCCAGGGTGGCGGGGGCGGTCCTTCGGGGCTCGCCGCTGCCGCTGGTACCGCCGGAGGTGGAGATGCGCCGCACGTGGCGGGGGCACATGACGCCGGTGCTGTCGCCGGCGGTGGCCGACGGGGGACGCGATGCGGACTGAGAACGCGCGGAAGGCGGGGACGGCGATCCTGGCCGTCACCCTGGTCTGCGGGGCGTCGGCCTGCTCGGTCATCCCCACCGGCGGCAAGTCCGTCGTGACCGTCGACAACGAGCGCAAGGGCAACCCGCTGGACAACCCGTACGCGCGGGTCGTCGCCATGCCGCCGAAGGCCGCGTGGTCGCCGGAGGAGGTCGTCACCGGCTTCCGCGCCGCGATGGCGAGCCCCGACGACCCCGACTTCCAGGTCGCCCGCCAGTACCTCACCGGTGACTTCGCGGACAAGTGGAACCCGCACGGCGGCGTCACGGTCTACCGGCAGGGCGACTACGAGAAGTTCGCGCCGCTCCGGGAGGAGGACAAGCATGCCCAGGTCACGCTCAAGGGCACTAAAACCGCCTTCATCGATCAGGACGGCCGTTACCGTCCGAGCGGCGGCCCGCTGAACCAGCCCTTCACGCTCGCCAAGGAAGCGGGCGGGGAGTGGCGCATCAGCGCGGCCCCCGACGGGCTCCTGCTCTCCGAGGCCGACGTCGCCCGCGGCTACCTCCCCGTGGATCTCTATTTCCTCGACTCCCACTGGAAGGGGTTGGTGGTCGATCAGGTGCGGGTACCGATCGACCCGGCCGCCAACTTCGCCAAGACGACCGTGGAGCGGCTGCTTCGGGGACCGAGCAGCTCCCTCAAGGGCTCGGTGCGCTCCGCCCTCGCCGACACCGAGCTCATCGACGTCACCACCGAGAACAACCGGGTCGTCGTCGACCTCACCAGGCGGGTGGACCCCGACCTGATCGACCCGATGTCGGCCCAGCTCGCCGCGACGCTCACCGCGCTCACCAAGGGCGGCTGGGGGTTCGAGGTCAAGGTCAAGGGCGAGTCGTACTACGCCGACACGCCGCTGCAGATCGACGCCCAGGAGCAGTCGAACTTCGACCCGTGGACGACCCCCGACACCGTCACCTCGTTCTATCTCGCCGACGGCGCCCTGTGGCTGCTGGACAAGGAGAACGTCGGGCGGCCGGTGCCGGGCAGGGCCGGCCAGAAGAAGAGTGGGCTCACCCGCCCGGCGATCAGCGGCCAGCCGGTGCAGCAGGTGGCGGCGCTCGCCCAGGACGGCAAGAGCGTCTCCGTCGCGCCGCTCGCCGCGGGCGGCGAGTGGCGGGTGTGGGCCAGCGGCGATTCCCTCATCCAGCCGTCGTGGGACCGCTACAACACGCTCTGGACCGTCGACCGGCCCAACGACCACACCTCGATCGTGACCAGGCACGACGGTGACAACAAGCACCGCTACCGGGTGTCGGCCCCCGACCTGGAGACGGTCTACGTCAAGTCGCTGAAGGTCGCGCGGGACGGCGTGCACGTCGCGGTGGTGGTCAAGGACGGGCTGGGCGAGCAGGTCCACGTCGGCACCGTCATCGGTGAGCGGGAGAACACGCGCATCGCCAACCTCCAGATCGTGGTGGACAGTGAGGGCAAGCGGACGATCGAGGACATAGCCTGGAAGGACGGCAAGACCCTTTACGCGCTCACCGGCAAGTCGGAACTGCTGGAGGCGTCGGTCACCGCCGAGCCGAAGCCCCTGGCCTTCGACTCGCGGATAGGGATAGAGAGCATCACCGCGCTGGACAGCATCCTGCTGGCCGGGGCCAAGGACGACCAGGGCCACCGGCAGGTCCTCTACTGGACCTCCACCAAGTGGGAGCCGCTGGTCAAGAACGAGACCGGTTCGACGGACTTCACCGAGAACGGCCCGTCCTCGCCGGCCTTCCCCCTGGGCTGAGCCGTCTTGACCACGGGCCGCCCCGGGCCTCCCGCGACGGGGGTGGTGTCCCGGCCGGTGCCCTGGGCTGGGCTTTTTGTCGGTGCGATATGACACCTTGGGCTGGTGACGACCGCCATGCTCGACCTGATCCTGCCGCCCCGCTGCGCCGGATGCGACGCGCCGGGCTCCCTCGTCTGTCCCCGCTGCGCGGCGGAGCTGCACGGAACGCCCGCGCGCCGGATGCCCGACCCCGCCCCGCCGGGCCTGCCGGAGTGCTGGTCGGCGGCCGAATACACCCCCGCCGTACGGCGGGCGGTCATCGCCTACAAGGAGCGCGGCCGCACGGCCCTCGCCCCTCCCCTGGCCGGGGCCCTCGCCCTGGCCGTCGCCACGGCGGCCGGCGAGCGGCCGGTGCTGCTCGTGCCGGTGCCCAGCGCCCGAGCGGCCCACCGGCGCCGCGGGCACGATCCGGTGGCCAGGCTCGCGGAGCTGGCGGCCGGTTGCCTCCGCCAGGCCGGCTGGCCCGCGACCGTGGCGAGGGTGCTCGCCCAGCGGCGGCGTGTCGCCGACCAGGCGGGGCTGAGTTCGCCCCAGCGGGCCGCGAATCTGTCCGCGGCCTTCTCTGTCACGGTCGGCCGCAACGCGCCTGTGCCGCGCTCCTGGGGTGGCACAGAGGCGATTGTGCTGGTCGACGACATCGTCACCACCGGAGCGACGCTCGCGGAGGCGGCGAGGGCGATGCGCGAGGTCGGCGTGACGCCGTCCTTCGCCGCCACGGTCGCCGCGACACGCCGGAGAGTCCGAACCGGCGAACGTGACGGAGGGTAAAGAGCGGCTCGACGTCCCATCTCACTCCAGCGCCACACCTCACTGTCTCGATCGTGTCCTCTGGGCTGCTCAGCGGTGGCGAGCGGCCCTCGCCTCCGGCACCGCCCACCCGTGGGGACAGGGTCTCTGATGATCGGCCGACAGGCTGTGAACCACACAAAGTGATCCTTGACCCGATCGCCAAGCTGACATTCGGCCGGGATGCGGATAGCGTCTGAGCCATGGCACCCGCTCGGGTCCGTGGTTGCGCCGGACCGACCTCCGACAGGAGGCCGGCACGGCTAGCCGATGCCAGCCGCAGGCCAAACGGTCCACGTAAGACGACTTTTCGTCGATCGATCACGGTGCGGCTTAGAGGTAAGTCCTGCCTTCCCGGGGAGCCAGATGTTCCTCGCCAGAAGAGAAGGGCATGTAGTGGCAAAGAGCTGCGAAACCCTCAGCAGGCGGATGTGGGGACGAAGACCAGGTCGGCCGAGCGGGTGCCGCAGTACCACCGTCGAGATTCGAAGGGGGGCCGTGCATGGAGATCATCGTCAAGGGTCGGCACACCGGAGTGAGTGACCGATTCCGTGACCACGTGAACACCAAGCTGGCCAGGATCGAGCGTTTGGACCACAAGCTCATTCGCGTTGACGTGGAGGTGTCCAAGGAACGTAATCCCCGTATCGTCGATCAGCGAGAGCGCGTCGAGCTCACCATTCATTCACGTGGTCCAGCGGTCCGGGCGGAGGCCTCGGCCGACGACCGTTTCGCCGCCCTTGACATCGCACTCGGCAAGCTCGAAGGACGGCTGCGGCGCCTCGCCGACCGGAGAAAGGTCCACCACGGCAACCACTGCCCCCCCTCGGTCGCCGAGCTGACGGCCACCGCGCTCGCGGAGACGTTCGAGAGCGCCCCGGACCGGTCGCTCACCGAGCAGGCCGAGGCCGACCTTTCCGAGGACAAGACCATCATCCCGATCCAGATGGACGGAGACGGGCCGTTGATGGTCAGGGAGAAGTTCCACAAGGCCGATCCCATCACGATCGACCAGGCACTTCTCGAGATGGAATTGGTGGGGCACGACTTCTACCTGTTCCGTGACAAGGAGAGCGGGCAGCCGAGCGTCGTATACCTGCGTCAGGGGTACAACTACGGCGTGCTGCGGCTCGTCGAGCCCTGACGGACGCGCTCAAAGATCCTCTCCGACCAACCGAGGACCATGAAACCCGTGTAATCATGGCGGTCCACCGGCTCTGGCCCCCCGAGGAGGAGGCGTGACGGAACCCGACGACGCAACCAGCCCGACCGGACGCGGCGAACCGATCCGCGTGCTGATCGTTGACGATCACGCGCTGATCCGCCGCAGTCTGGAGATGGCGCTGGCCGCGGAGACGGACATCGAGGTTGTCGGCGAGGCGAGCGACGGGCAAGAGGCGGTCGAGCTCGCCGACCGCCTCACTCCGGATGTCATGCTCATGGACGTCCGGATGCCACGGAGAAGCGGTATCGAGGCCACTCGTGAGATCAAGGCCTCGGTGCCGAGCACGCGGATCATCATGTTGACCGTGAGTGACGAGGAAGAGGATCTTTTCGAGGCGATCAAGGCGGGTGCCACCGGCTACCTGCTGAAGAACGTCCAGCTCGACGAGGTGCCGGAGGCCGTACGCGGTGTCCACGAAGGACAGTCGCTGATCAATCCGGCGATGGCCGCCAAGCTCATCAGCGAGTTCGCCAGCATGAGCCGCAAGGAGGCCGAGCGGCCCCCACAGCTCCCCGTCCCGCGCCTGACCGATCGGGAGATGGAGGTGCTCCGCCTGGTCGCGAAGGGGATGAACAACCGCGAGATCGCCAAGCAGCTGTTCATCTCCGAGAACACAGTGAAGAACCACGTCAGGAACATCCTGGACAAGCTCCAGCTCCACTCCCGGATGGAGGCGGTGGTCTACGCGGTCCGCGAGCGGATGCTTGAGATCACCTGACCCACCCCCGGTGCGGTGACCGCGGGACGGTCACCGCACCCGTGCCGCCGTCACGGGCGCGACGGCCGAGGCCCTGCGGCGCCCGGGCGGCCCGACGGCTCAGCGTCACGGCTCAGCGTCGGCCCGGTGCGCCCGTGCTCAGCGCACCCGGCTCAGGGCGTCCTGAAGGGGGCCCGCCAGCAGGGGATCCACCCGCTCGACCCGGACGGCATCGCAGCCGACCCAGCTCGCCGCCTCCCAGAGCGCCCCGGCCAGCGAGGTCGCGCCCCTGCCGGGGGCGACGCCGGGCTCAAGGCTCACCTGGCGGGCCACCAGGGTGGAACCCTCGCGGGCGGGGTCGACACGCCCGATCAGCCGGCCTCCGGCCAGGACCGGCATCGTGAAGTAGCCGTGGACGCGCTTCTCCTTGGGAACGTACGCCTCAAGGCGGTGGTTGAAACCGAACACGCGGGCGGTGCGCGCGCGATCCCAGACGAGGGAGTCGAACGGGGAGAGCGGGGTCGTACGGTGCCGGCCCCTTGGCTCGGTCTCCAGCGCGGTGGGATCGGCCCAGGCGTCGGCGGCGCGCTCGGGCCATTCGGGGACGCGGACGGGGACCAGCCCGGCGGACCCGTCGCGCAGGCACCTGTCGAGCAGCAGCGCCTCGGGCGCCTTCAGACGCAGGAAGTCGACGAGGTCGGCGCGGGTGGCCACCCCGAGCGCGCGCCCGGCGATGCCGGCGAGCCGGGTGACGCACTCGGCGTCGGACGGCTCCTCGGCCAGCAGGTGCCCGGGGACCGTGCGCTCGGCCAGGTCGTAGACGCGGCGCCAGCCCACCCTGCGCGTGCAGACGACCTCGCCGGTGTCGAGCAGCCACTCAATGGCGATCTTGGAGTCGGACCAGTCCCACCACGGGCCGCCCTTCTTGGCTCCGCCGATGTCGGCGGTGGTGATCGGGCCGCTCTCGCGGACCCGTTGCAGCACCTTGTCGACACTGTCGGGCACCTCGTGCCAGCGGAACTTCCTGGCCCGGAAATACCTCCGTCTGAAGGCGTACAGCGGCCAGTCGCCGATCGGCAGGACGCAGGCGGCATGACACCAGTACTCGAAGGCCCTGGCGGGCTCGTCCCAGTAGGCCCGCTCGACCTCCCGCCTGCCGACGGCGCCGAGGCGGGCGTACGCGACCAGTTCGTGGGAGCGGGCCAGCACGGAGATCGTGTCGAGCTGGACGGCACCCAGGCGGCGCAGGGCCGCGGGGGCGCCGCCGCGCCGGGACTCCGCGCCGAGGAACCCCTGAGCGCGGAGGACGATACGACGGGCCTCGTCCGAAGAGAGGGAGAGCTTCATTGACCGCCCCGGGAGAAGACAACACGGTGTGCGGCTGAGGCTAGCGTCTGACACCGACGAAAATGCTATGCCGGTGTCAGAACATCGCCGGACGGGGTGGATTCGGGTCGAGTGAGGGCGAATCCCACCCGGCGTCAGCCGAGGACGCCCCGGGCGCTCTGGTCGCGCGTCGTGCGGGGCCCGTCCACGACGACGTCCTGGAAGACCCGGAAGACCGGCACCAGGATGGCCCCGATGACGCAGACCGCCGTGCCCGCCCACAGGAGAAACCAGTCGGGACCCATGCAGAGGCCGGTTCCGGCGACGGCGAAACCCAACATGATCACGGTCACCGTCAGCCAGGACGACGCCCTGCCCCAGTGGTTCTCCCTCGCCGTCACGGCCTCTCCCTCCGGGGGGGCGGTGTCGTGTCCACACGATCACCTGATGCGGACATGACAAAAGACGACATACCCTTTGAAGTTGGCCGTACTCTCTCAAAGAAGCGGGCAAGGAACTCCACAGGCCGCAAGAGCGTCTTTCAGGGTGGCTGTGTCTGGTGGCGGAACCGCCTACGATGGCAGCGGAGAACCATGTCTCGTCCTCAGCCGGGCCGGTCCGGCCGCGGAAGACCTGCGAGGAGCTTTACCTAAAGTGCCAGCCTTTCTCGATAAGATTCTTCGCGCCGGCGAAGGCAAGCTTCTGCGTAAGCTCAAGCGGATCGCCGACCAGGTCAACTCCATTGAAGACGACTTCACGAGCCTGACCGATGCCGAGCTTCGCGCGCTGACCGCCGACTACAAGCAGCGCTACATCGACGGTGAGTCTCTCGACGACCTGCTTCCCGAGGCCTTCGCCACCGTTCGCGAGGCGTCCCGGCGGGTGCTGGGCAAGCGCCACTTCGACGTGCAGATCATGGGCGGGGCCAACCTGCACATGGGCAACATCTCGGAGATGCGCACCGGTGAGGGCAAGACCCTCACCTGTACGCTGCCCACCTATCTCAACGCCATCTCGGGCAAGGGCGTCCACGTCATCACGGTCAACGACTACCTGGCCAAGCGCGACGGCGACGAGATGGGCCGCATCCACCGCTTCCTCGGCCTCGAGGTCGGCGTGATCCTGGCCAACATGCCCTCCGACGAGCGCCGCAAGCAGTACAACGCGGACATCACCTACGGCACGAACAACGAGTTCGGCTTCGACTACCTGCGCGACAACATGGCGTGGTCGCTGGAGGAGTGCGTCCAGCGCGGTCACCACTTCGCCGTCGTCGACGAGGTCGACTCGATCCTCATCGACGAGGCCAGGACGCCGCTGATCATCTCAGGGCCCGGCGAGCAGTCCGGCAAGTGGTACTCCGAGTTCGCCAAGATCGTTCCCCGGCTCCGCAGGGGCACCGAGGGCAAGGACGGCGAGGAGAACACCGGCGACTACGCCGTCGACGAGAAGAAGCGCACGGTCGGCATCTTCGAGTCCGGCGTGGAGAAGGTCGAGGACTGGCTCGGCATCGAGAACCTCTACAAGCCCGAGCACACCCACCTGGTCGGCTTCCTCAACAACGCGCTGAAGGCCAAGGAGCTCTACAAGAAGGACAAGGACTACATCGTCGTCGACGGTGAGGTCCTGATCGTCGACGAGTTCACCGGTCGCGTCCTGCACGGCCGCCGCTACAACGAGGGCATGCACCAGGCCATCGAGGCGAAGGAAAGCGTCAAGATCAAGGACGAGAACCAGACTCTCGCCACGATCACGCTGCAGAACTACTTCCGCCTCTACGAGACGCTCTCCGGCATGACCGGCACCGCGGCGACCGAGGCCAACGAGTTCCACCAGACCTACAAGCTCGGCGTCGTCCCGATCCCGACGAACCGGCCGATGATCCGCAAGGATCAGGCCGACGTGGTCTACAAGACCGAGGACGCCAAGTTCCTGGCCAGCGTCGAGGACATCAAGGAGCGCTACGAGAAGGGCCAGCCGGTCCTGGTCGGCACCACGAGCGTCGCCAAGTCCGAGCGCCTGGCCAAGGAGCTCAAGCGCAAGGGCATCAAGCACGAGGTCCTCAACGCGAAGAACCACGCCCGTGAGGCCGCGATCATCGCCGAGGCGGGCCGCAAGCACGCCGTCACCGTGGCCACCAACATGGCCGGTCGAGGCACCGACATCATGCTCGGTGGCAACCCCGACTTCCGTGCCGACCTGGAGCTGCGCAGCCGCGGCCTCGACCCGGTCGAGACCCCGGAGGAGTACGAGAAGGCCTGGGGCGAGGCGCTGGAGAAGGCCAAGGAGGCCGTGAAGGCCGAGCACGACGAGGTCACCGAACTCGGCGGCCTCTACGTCCTGGGCACCGAGCGGCACGAGTCGCGGCGCATCGACAACCAGCTCCGCGGTCGTTCCGGCCGTCAGGGAGACCCGGGCGAGTCGCGCTTCTACCTCTCGCTTGAGGACGACCTCATGCGCCTGTTCAACTCGGCCAGGGTCGAGATGATCATGACGCGCCTCAACATCCCGGACGACGTACCGATCGAGTCGGGCATCGTCTCGAAGGCCATCGCCTCCGCGCAGCACCAGGTCGAGCAGCAGAACTTCGAGATCCGCAAGAACGTTCTGAAGTACGACGAGGTCATGAACCGGCAGCGCAAGGTGATCTACGCCGAGCGCCACCGGGTGCTGGAGGGCGCGGACCTGCACGAGCAGATCCGCGGCTTCGTCAACGACGTGATCGACGAGTACATCGCGGGTGCCACCGCCGAGGGCTTCGCCGAGGAGTGGGACCTCGACAAGCTGTGGAAGGCGCTCGGCCAGCTCTACCCGATCAGCATCACCGCCGACGAGCTCATCGAGGAGGCCGGGGGCCGCGAGGAGCTCACCGCCCAGTTCCTCAACGAGCGGGTGAAGGCCGACGCGATGGCCGCCTACGACCGTCGCGAGGAGGAGATCAACGCGCAGGCCATGAACCCGGAGGGCATGCGGGTGCTGGAGCGCCGCGTCATCCTGTCGGTTCTGGACCGCAAGTGGCGCGAGCACCTGTACGAGATGGACTACCTCCAGGAGGGCATCGGCCTGCGCGCGATGGCCCAGCGCGACCCGCTGATCGAATACCAGCGCGAGGGCTTCGAGATGTTCACCCAGATGCTTGAGGGCATCAAGGAGGAGTCGGTCGGCTACCTGTTCAACCTTGAGGTCGAGGTGCAGAGCAACCCGATCGTCGAGGAGGCCGAGCCCTCCGAGGACGCGGCGATCGCGGAGACCCGCTCGATCATCGCCCGTGGCCTGCGCGGCCCGCAGCGCCCCGCCGAGCTGGAGTACACGGCTCCGGGGGAGAGCGGTGAGGTGGAGCACACCCGGGTCAGCACCAAGGCCGAGCGTGACGCGTACGGCAACGTCGAGCGCAACGCGCCGTGCCCCTGCGGTTCCGGCAAGAAGTACAAGCGCTGCCACGGCGACCCCAAGAACGTCGAGGTCTGATCGCCGACCGGAGGGCCCGCACCATGGTGCGGGCCCTCCGGCGTGTCAGGGAGTCGTCTCGAACTCGGTGCAGAGCCACCGCACGCCCCTGCGCTCCAGCCTGAGCGCCAGGACGCGCGAGCGGTCACCGCAGTCGACCACGGCGCACATCTCCACCACCCCGTCCTCGGGCTGGGAGATGTGGGCCCTGCCCGCCCGGGGCGGGCGTGCGCTGTTGATGATCTTCCCGCTCCTGGTCAGCTCGGCCTGGGCCCTGCCGGTCAGGTGACAGGAGACGCTCGCCGGCGGCCGCCTGCCGGCCAGGATCTCGGCGACGGCCTGCGCGAGGGCGCGCAGCCGCCGCTCGTCGGGGATCGCCCCCGGCGGGCCCCAGATCAGCGGCTTCCCGGTCGGAGGTGCCGGAGCCTCGGGTTCGAGGGCGAGGGCGAGGGTTCCCTGCACGTACGGAGGCATGGCCGGGATGTCCGTCGCGGGGCGGTCCTCGTCGTAGGGCGGCTCGGCGGCGGGGGACGGCGCGATCCGGGGGAGCGGCGCCGGACGTCGTGGGGGCGACATGGGTGACTCCGATTGGGCTCGGCTTGCGGGTGGGGAAACTGACACTTGAAGGAGTTTCCGGCCCACTGCCCAGATACGCGGTCCGCCAACTTTCTGAAAATCCCGGTTGGTTCGTCCCTTCGGGCGGAGAAGGTGACCTTGAGCTGGAGTGGTCCATCCCCGAGGGGGGCGGGTTCCGGCCCGAGTCGTGATCTTCGCTGGACGGCCGAAACCGCTTCAGGAGCCGGGCGGCCCGGTGTCAGGGCCGCCAGGCGCCGCACCGGGGGGCGCGGCCGGCTCGCCGGAGTCGATGTCGGGTTCGGGCTCGCGGCCGGGGGTCATGATGTTCATCTTCCTGATCAGGAAGCTGAACACGGAGTAGTAGATCACCGCGTAGACCAGCCCCATCACGATGACGATCGGTATCCCCCGGGCGTTGGGCGCGGTCCCGTACAGGCCCAGGTCGATCAGCCCTGAGGAGAAGCTGAAGGCGAGCTTGGCGCCCAGGGCGGAGGCGAGGGCCAAGGAGATGCCGGTCAGCACGATGTGGATCACGAACAGCACCGGAGCCACGAAGATGAAGGCGAACTCGATCGGCTCGGTGATCCCGGTGAGGAAGGCGGTGAGCGCCGCGGAGATCATGATCGAGCCGACCGCGGTGCGCCGGTGCGGCGGTGCGGCCCGCCAGATGGCGATCGCGGCGGCCGGCAGGCCGAACATGAGGACCGGGTAGAAGCCGGCCTCGAAGCCGCCGTAGCCGACGGCGCCGCTGTTGAAGCAGATCAGGTCCCCGGCGAGTTTCTTGCCGTCGACCACGCACTCGGGAACCTGGGTCCAGATCACGTTGTTGACGATGTGATGCATGCCGAGGGGGAGCAGGGCGCGGTTGACCATGCCGTAGACCCCGGCGCCGAGTTCGCTGTTGGAGGCGAGCCAGGTCCCGGAGGCACGGACCCAGCCGCCGAGCACCGGCCAGACGAAGCCAAGGAACACCCCGATCACGAGCCCGGCGAAGGCGGTGAGGATCGGCACCAGGCGGCGCCCGCCGAAGAAGGCCAGCCAGGTCGGCAGCCTGGTGCGGTGGTAGCGCTGCCAGAGCAGTGCCGAGACCAGGCCCATGATGATGCCGCCGAGCACCCTGGTCGGGTTCTGCGCGCCGAGGTCGAGTACCACGCTGGGAACGCCGGGGGTGGCCCGCTCGAACACCTCGGTGGTGATGGACTCCCTCAGGTCGGCGTCGAACAGGATGAAGAACATGTTCATGCTGACGGCGTGGAAGACCAGATAGCCGACAAGCGCCGCCAGGGCGGTGGAGCCGTCGGCCTTGCGGGCGAACCCGATGGCGACACCGATCGCGAACAGGATGGGCAGGTTGTCGAAGATCGCGCCGCCCGCCGTGCCGACGACGCGGGCCACGTCGTCGAGCAGGACGCTGTCGGTCCGGCCGAGGAGGTCGTCCCGGCCGAGCCTGAACAGCAGGCCCGCGGCGGGCAGGACCGCGATCGGCAGCATCAGAGAACGTCCCAGGCGCTGGAGCACGCTCATCGCGGCGGACCCGGGCCGGTGGGCGGCGGACAGGCCCGCGTCCGCCGAGGGGGGACTCATCGGGCTTTCCTCCAGGGGGTGGGAGGGAGGAGTGCGGCGAAGGGTGGGGTCAGGCGCGGCGGGTCGGTAGCTCCAGGATCGTACGGAGTTGGTAGCGGTCGGCGCGATAGGTGGAGACCCCGAGTTCGGCGCAGACGCCACCCGCGTAGGAGCGCCGCTGCAGCAGCAGCACGGCCCCGCCGCGTGGCAGTTTCAGCAGGTCGGCGTCGCCGGGGTCGGCGATGCCACCGTCGATGGTGAGCTCGCCGGCGTCGAGCACCAGGCCGTAGCGGGTCTCCAGCAGGGCGTAGAGGGAGCGGCCTGTCAGGTCGTGGGTGTCGAGGTCGGGTGCGATGGAGACGGGGATGTGCGCCCGCTCGATGCACATGGGCTCGCCCGCCGCGGTCCGCAGCCGTTCGATGAAGTGGACCTCGTCGCCCGGCTGGATGCCGAGTTCCCTGGCCAGGTGCGCGCTGGCCCTGACCACCCGGCGGTCCAGGTCGCGGGAGCCGGGTTCCATGCCCCTGGTGCGCATCTCCTCGCTGAAGGAGGTCAGCCGCAGGGCCATCTCGATCTTGGGGCGGGCCACGAAGGTGCCCTTGCCGGCGACCCGCTGGAGCCTGCCCTCGGAGACCAGGTGGTCGACGGCCTGCCGGACGGTCATGCGGGACAGGCCGAAGCGCTGGCAGAGTTCGCGCTCGGACGGGATCGCGGTGCCGATCGCCAGCTCGTTGTTCTCGATGAGATCGAGCAGGATCTCCCGCAGCTGGAAGTACTTGGGCACCGGGCTGTCCGGATCGATCTGGGCCACAGGATCCTCCCCCCTCGATCTGAGGTGTCTGATGAGTTATGGTTCGTACTGGTCTAGTCCGGACTAGACCACAGGCCGGAAAAGGGTGTCAACGTACGGACCGGAGACGGATCGATAACGGCCCGATCTCGTCCGTCCGAGCCGAAGGATGAGCGCAAGATGACGACCAAGATGCGCAGCGAGATAGCCGAGCAGCCCGCCGCGTTGCGAGCCACGCTCGACGCCCTCCTCCCCAGGGTCGGGGAGGTGGAGCGGCTCGCGGGGCAGACCCGCCAGCTGCTGTTCATCGCCCGTGGCACCTCCGACAACGCCGCAGTCTACGGCCGTTATCTGGCCGAGGCGCACACGAGCAGGCTCTCCACGCTCGCCGCCCCCTCGATCGCCACCACCTACCGGCGCAGGCTGGACCTCGACGGCGTGCTGGCCGTCGCCCTCTCCCAGTCGGGCAGGACCGAGGAGATCGTCGAGACCCTCGCCTGGGCGAAGGACTGTGGGGCCCGGACCGTGGCCATCACCAACGGCGGAGAGCAGAGCCCCCTGGCCCAGGCCGCGGACCTCGCCCTGTGCACGGTGGCGGGCGAGGAGAAGGCCGTCCCCGCCACCAAGACCTACACCACCCAGCTCGCCGCCCTCGCCGTGCTCGCCCTCGGTCTCGGCGCGGACGTCGACCCCGGCGACCTGCGGCGGGTCCCGGACGCGGTCGAGAAGCTGGTCGGCGACCCGGGTGATCTGGAGGCGATCGTCGAGGGGCTGGCGGACAAGCCCGGCGTCGTGGTCTCCGGCCGGGGGCTGGCCTTCTCCACCGCGCTGGAGCTGGCGCTCAAGCTCAAGGAGGCGTGCTACCTGCACGCCATGGGCCTGTCGTACGCGGACCTGCTGCACGGCCCGATCGCCGTGGTCGACTCCGACACCCCGGCGATCCTGGTCGCGGCGGGCGAGGGCCCGACCCTGGCCGGCACCGTGGCGCTCGCCGAGCGGGTGACCGGCGCGGGAGCCTCGGCCTACACGGTCGGCGGCGGTACCGCGCTCTCCTCGGTCTCCACCGCCGCGCTGAACGGCCCCGACCTGCCCGAGTGGGTCGCGCCGCTGGGCCTGATCGTCCCCGGTCAGCTGCTCACCGAGGCGCTCGCGCGCAGGCTGGGGATCGACCCGGACGCCCCACGTGGTCTCAACAAGGTGACCCAGACCGACTGATCGCGATACCTCCTCTAGCCTGCCCATAGCCCTGGGGACAGGGTGATCACAACTGGAGGGCGACATGGCGGCCGACGCCGACGCGATCATCGCTGGACTCGGTGGTGCGGACAACATCATCGAGATCGAACCGTGCATCACCCGGCTCCGCACCGAGGTGCGTGACGCCTCCAAGGTCGACCAGGTGGCCCTGCGAGCGGCCGGCGCGCACGGCGTGATGGTGGCCGGCGGCGTCGTGCAGGTGGTGGTGGGCCCCGAGGCCGACACGATCGCCGGCGACATCGAGGACATCATCGGCTGAGGGAGGTGTCCTCGCGGACGGGGGCATGCCGAGGGGAGTGCGGTGACCACGGTTCTGGCACCGGTCGCGGGGGTGGCCGTGAGACTCGACTCGGTACCCGACCCGGTCTTCTCCGAGGGCCTGGTCGGGCCCGGCATGGCGATCGAGCCGGACAGGGCGCCCGGCCGGGTGTTCTCCCCCATCGCGGGCACCATCGTCAAGCTGCACCCGCACGCGTTCGTGGTCGTCGGCGACGACGGCAGGGGAGTCCTCGTCCACCTGGGCATCGACACGGTTCAGCTCAGGGGTGAGGGTTTCGAGCTGCTGGTCGCGGAGGGCGATCGGGTGAGCGCCGGGCAGCCGGTGGTGGCGTGGGACCCGGCCGGGATCGAAGCGGGTGGGCGCCGCCCGATCTGCCCGGTCGTGGCGCTGGACGCCACCGCGAGCGCCGTCATCGGCCTCGCCGAGGGGGTCGTGGACGCCGGTGACCGGCTTTTCGAGTGGAGCGATCCGGCCTGACGGCCCGCGGGACCGGGAGATGGCGAAGAATGTGAAATGGTGTTGAGCCATCGGATGGCCAAAGGCCGGCAAACACACCGTGTGGTCTAGACCGCACTGTCGACTCTGGGGAGGAACACGTGGCCGAGCGCCATGTCACCGTCACGTCGGAGGTCGGCCTGCACGCCCGGCCCGCCGCGACCTTCGTGCGGGCGGCGACCAAGGCGTCCCTGGACGTCACCATCGCCAAGGGGGGCGGCTCGCCGGTGAACGCCAAGAGCATCCTGTCGGTCCTCGCACTCGACGTCAGGAGGGGGGACGTAGTGGTGATCAGGGCCGAGGGCGAGGGCGCCGAGGAGCTTCTCGACCAGTTGGCGGGCATCGCGTCGGCACCGTGAGCCGAGGTGCCTCTGGTTCGCCGGTCGGTTCGGAGCGCGGGCACCGGGACATCCGCCCGGATAGCGTAAGAGGCATGGCTCGGTGGATGCGTGTGACGGGGATCGCAGTGATCGCGACGATGGCGGTCGGGTGTGTCGGCACCGGAGGGGCCGTTCCACCGGCGTCCGGTGCGGTCGGGGGCGGCGAGTCCTCCGCGAGCGTGAGCCCGGCGGAGTCCGCGGGCACGGCGACCGCGCCCGCCGAGACGGCGAAGCCGGCCGGTGTGGAGGCAGTGCTCGCCTCGATGAGCCTGGAGGAGAAGGTCGGCCAGCTCTTCATGCCGGTGCTTTACGGTCAGGCGGCCGACACGGTGTCGGGGGAGAACCAGGCGCGGTTCGGCGTGGACACCCCGGCGAAGATGGTCGCCCGCTACCGCCCCGGCGGGGTGATCCTGTTCCCCTGGGCGGGCAACGTCAAGAACGTCAGGCAGGTCGTGGCGCTGACCAACGGGCTGCAGAAGGCGTCGCCGGAGATCCCGCTGCTGATCGGCGCGGACCAGGAGAACGGTCAGGTCTCCCGGCTCGCCCCGCTGGTCACCAACCTGCCGGGCGCCTCGGTCATCGGCTCGACCGGCGACCCCTCGCTGGCCCGCCGGGCCGCGGAGGTGACCGGCCGCGAGCTGCGCGTCCTGGGCATCAACCTCGACTTCGCCCCCGTCGCCGACGTCAACATCAACCCGCGCAACCCGGTGATCGGCCCGCGCGCCTACGGTTCCGATCCGGAGAAGGTCGCGCCGATGGTCGCCGCCGCGGTCCGCGGCTTCCACGACGCGGGGATCGCGGCCACGGCCAAGCACTTTCCCGGCCATGGTGACACCAACGTCGACAGCCACACCGGTCTGCCGGTGATCAAGCACTCGCTGTCCCAGTGGAAAAGGCTGGACGCCCCGCCTTTCGCCGCCGCCATCGGCAAGGACGTCGACGCGATCATGACTGCGCACGTCGTCATGCCGAAGCTCGACCCCTCCGGCGACCCGGCCACCCTCTCCAGGCCGATCCTGACCGGGCTGCTCAGGGAGAAGCTCGGCTTCGACGGGGTCGTCTCGACGGACGCGCTGGACATGGCGGGGGTGCGCAAGAGGTATGGCGACGGGGAGGTGGCGGTACGGGCGATCCAGGCCGGGGTGGACCTGCTGCTCATGCCGCCGGACTACCGCGAGGCCCATGGGGCGCTGCTGGCCGCGGTGAAGTCCGGGAAGATCTCGGAGGCGCGGCTCGACCAGTCCGTCCGGCGCCTGCTGAAGCTGAAGGCCGCCCGTGGCCTGCTGGAGAGGGCGCCGGTCGCCGACCCGGCCAGGGCCGAGCGGGTACTGCGCTCGGCCGGGCACCTCAAGGTCGCCCGGCTCATCAACTCGCGGGCCCGCTGAGCGAGCTTTAAGATCGCGACCGCGGCCTGGGCCCCGGTCGCCGTGGTCATGGTCGTGTACCCGGCCATGGTTCTCTCATGGTCACGGTTCTCTCGCGGTCACGGCCGGGTCCGTGCCGCGGAACCGGGTCAGACGGCCTGGAGGCTGCCGGTCCTGGCCAGCGAGACGACGAGGGACTGCATGACGCGCATGAGGAGGGCCTCGATCAGCATGACCGCCGCCTTGGCGAGCACCGTGGAGAGGAATCCAGACATAACAACCTCACAGGGAGAAGGATCGCTTAATGCGATAATCCATACCAAACAGGACTAAGTCACCAGCTAGGAGATTACCGTTCGGTGAACGTTCGGTGACACCTGTCGAGTGGATGCCTGGAAGGCGACCCCGGCGGCCGTGGTGGCGGCGGCACTGCCCAGGGCGATGAACCACCCCACCGGCCCGAGGAAGCGGCAGCCGAAGAAGTGGCAGAGCCCGGGAACCGAGACGGTCATGCCCAGAACGCCGAGGGACAGGAGCGAGGCCAGCACCACGGTGCGATCCCGGGTGCCCAGAGCCAGGGTCTGCAGCAACTGCGTCGACACCAGCGCGACCAGTCCCATCGTGTCCGCCCGCCCACGCGTGCCGGTCATCCGGCCGATCGCCCAGGCCGCGCCCGCCGCACTCGCCGTGGTGGCGGCCCGCAGGTAGATGTCCCGGGTCAGGGAGGCTCCCAGCGAGGCCTCCGGGCCCTCCTCCAGCAGCTTCTCCGGACTGGTCGCGGTCGGTGGCCGGGAGGCCACCGCCATCGCGGGCAGCATGTCGGTGAGCAGGTTGACCAGCAGCAGCTGCCGGGCGTTCAGTACGTTCCGGCCGCTGATCAGGCTGGATCCGACCGCGAAGACGATCTCGCCGATGTTGCCGCCCAGCAGGATGCTCAGGGCGTCGCGGACCGACCCCCACATGGCCCTGCCCTCGATGATCGCATCGACGATCGTCTCGATGCGGTCGTCGGTCACCACGATGTCGGCCGCGGCCCTGGCCGCCGGGGTCGCGCGGGAGCCGAGGGCGATCCCCACGTCCGCGAGCCGGATCGCGGGGGCGTCGTTGGCGCCGTCCCCGGTGACCGCCACGACCTTGCCGGCCCGGCGCAGACAGCCGACGATCCTGGCCTTGTGGGCCGGGGTGGTCCTGGCGAAGACGGTCACGTCCGGCAGAGCCTCCAGCAGGGTCTCGTCGTCCATCTCGTCCAGCTCGGGCCCCGTCATGATCTGTCCGCCGTTCAGCACGTTCAGCTCGACGCCGATCGCCTCCGCCGTGCTCGGATGGTCACCCGTGATCATGATGATGCGTACGCCCGCCCGTGTCAGCCGGCCGACGCTTTCGGCCGCCGTGGGCCTCACCGGGTCGGCCAGGCCGAGGAAGCCCAGGAAGCACAGACCCTGGATGCGGGACTCGTCGAGGTCGCGACGGTCGGAGGCGGCGCGCTCCGCGACCGCGAGCACCCGGTAGCCCTGCCGGGCGAGCTGGTCGAGCTCCTTCTCCAGCTCCGCCTCAAGGGAATCCGTGAGGGGGACCACCTGACCGTCGCGAAGTACGGACGTGCAGCGGGTGACCACGACCTCCGGAGCGCCCTTGACGCTCAGCAGCGGCCCCGAGTCGCTCGCGCCGAGTACCGCGTGATAGCCGCGCCCGGGCTCGAAGGGAAGCTCGTCGACCCTCTCCCAGCTCCCTGTGCCCTCCCTGGGCACCACGCCCAGCTGCTCGGCCCCGTTCACCACGGCGCGATCGGTGGGGTGCGCGATGGGACGCCCCTCATCGTGCCGCGGGCACGCGCGCAGCCCCGCGGCCACGATGTGCCTCATCTCGGGCGTCAACGCCTCGACGAGACGTTCGTCCTGCCCGTCCGAGACGCACCGCAGGCTGATGCGCCCCTCGGTGAGCGTCCCGGTCTTGTCGAAGCAGAGCACGTTCACCCGGCCGAGGGCCTCGATCGTGGAGGGGTTGGGCACCAGGGTGTTGCGGGTCGACAGCCGCCGGGCGGCGGCGAGTTCCGCGACCGAGGCGACGAAAGGCAGCCCCTCGGGCACGGCGGCGACGGCGAGGCTCACCGCGGGCGCGAGCGCCTCGACCATCGACCTGCCGCGCAGCAGGTCGGCGGCGAGCAGGACGAAGCCGGAGCCGACCGCGACCGGAAGGATCCGGCGGCTCAGCTTCCGCAGTCGCAACTGCACGCCCGAGACGGGTGGCCGCTCCTTGGCGAGCCTGGCGGTCCTGGCAGCCTCGGTCGCCTCGCCCGCCGCGACCACCACGGCCAGCCCGCTACCGGCCGCCACGGTCGTACCCTCGTAGACCATCGAGCTCCGGTCGGCGACGGCGGGTGCGTTGATGGGCGCCGGCGACTTGGTGACGAGCTGGGACTCGCCGGTCAGCGCGGCCTCGTCGATCTCCAGGCCCGTTGCCCTGAGCACCCGGCAGTCGGCCGGCACGGTGTCGCCCGCGCGCAATTCGAGCACATCGCCCGGTACGAGGTCTTCGACCGTCACGCTCACGCCCTCGTTGGGGCGGCGCAGCCGAACCCGGATCGCGACCGACTCGGTCAGGCGATGCAACGCCCGTTCGGCGGTGAACCGCTGGCCCCCTCCGATGAACGCGTTGGCGAACACCACCGTGGCTATCATCACCGAGTCGGAGATCGAGCCGACCAGGGCCGACAGGCCCGCCCCGGTGGCCAGGACCGGGGTCAGCGGGTTGGCCAGCTCCTCGGCGGACGCGCGGAGCAGCGAGGCGGGACGCTCGGACTCCGCGGATCCCGCCGAGGTCCTGCGCCGGATGGCCTCGGCCTCGGTGATCCCGCTGGGCGAGGAGCCCAGCAGGGACAGGACGTCCTTGGTCGACATCGCGTGCCAGGGGGTCTGGTCCACCCGGACCGGCGGCGTCTCCTGCCCGGCGTGCCAGCCCGCCCACACACCCGTGACGATGGCGGCCATCGCGGTGCAGTCACTTGAGAGCTGCGCCCTGCCCAGTGACCGCGACGGCGGCCCGAGGGCGGTCAGCGCGCCTCCGGCGGTCGCTCCCGTGGCGTCGAGCCATGCGCACCGCTCGCTCGTTTTCCTCGCCGGTGCCAGGCAGCTCAGCAGCAGGTGGATCTCCTCGAGTGCGCCGATCACATCCGCGTCCCAGGGCACCCGGCCCGAGCGGGACAGCACGCCGATACCCAGGTCGGCGTGGGCCAGCGCGGTCATGCGGCGTCCCGACACCACGGCGACCCCGTGACCGTCCGCCTGGAGCTCGCGGACCGACCGGGTCAGCCGGGAGGCGTCCAGTATGAACTCGTCGACGCCGAGCCGCAGACCGAGCCCCAGATCACCTCCCGCCAGCAGCACGGTGCCCGCGGCCTTGGCCGCGGTGACGATCGCGTCGGCCAGCGGGTCCACCTGCGGCGCCATGCCGACCAGGGCCACGGGAACGCCCTGCCTCGCCACGCGGACGGCCCGGAGCCCCCGAGCCTCCCATTCCTCGGCGTCCGCCGTGATGAGCCCGGCCGGGCCCGGCACCGGCTCGGCCGTCCACTCCTCGTGTTCCCGCCGCGCGCCGGGGTCGGTGAGGTCGAGCAGGGCGTAGAGCCGCGCGTGCAGTCCGTCGGTGTCGGCGTCGCCGAGGGGTACGATGCGGTCGATCTCCCAGGAACCCGTGTCGAGCACTTCGGCGTCGAGGATGACCGTGTCGATGCCGTCCATGTGGCGCAGGGCGCGGCTGTTGAGAACGACCGCGCCGCGCCGCGCCAGGGCGCGCCCGATCGCGGAGGCGAAGGATTCGCGGCCCAGCTTCGCGGCGTTGGGGGTCGCCGCGGTGAGCATGGCGATGGTCCGTTCCCGGTTTTTGCCGAGGAGGTACGTCAGCCCGGTGGCGCCCACCGCCACCTGGCTCGCGACGTGCTCGAACCGTCGCACGGGGCTGGTGGACATGGGGGACGGGCGCGGTTTCCTAGCCGCGCGGATGTGGTGGTAGGAGCCTCCCCACGAACCCAGTTCGTGCTCGTGCCTCTCCCAGGCCCGTCGCGTGTCGCGCGTCTCAAGGTAGCGGCCGACGGCGGTGGCCGACTGGACGAGCATTCCCAGCGGACGCAACGCCAGCGTGTAGGTGACGATGTCCGCCGTCTCGAGCAGGGCGGAGGCGGTCGGAACGCCGAGGTGGCGGTCCAGTTCGGTGCGGACCTTCGGGGTGGACTCGGCCAGGCTCAGCAGGGCGGGAATGATCGGGGTGAGCGGCAGCACGTGCATCACCCGCCCGGCGAGCGCCATGCTCGTTCCGACCAGGCTCCCGCCGAGCCGGATGCCCATGCGCGTGTGGCTCCGCACCGGGTTGGCGATGCGGTGCTCCGCGTATTCGGAAGCGAGGGACACCGGGCCCGGCAGCGACTCGTCGTCAAACTCGGCGTCCTCGTCCACGTCCGGCTCGCCGTCGCCGTCGCCGTCGTCAGCGTTGTCGAACGAATCGACGACCGCCACCAGCTTCTCCAGGTCGACCGAGTCGGGGTCGCACCCCACGAACACGACCCCGAGGGCGCCGTTGACCTCCGCCCGCTCGACCCCCTCCACCTTCAGCAGCGAGTTCTCCAGCCGTCGCGCCGTCCGCCCGCTGCCGGGACCGCCGATCACGTACAGGTCGATACGGAGCCCACCAGGACAGATTCGCCTTCCTCGGGAATGCCTCAGGGCGTTGCGGATCACTTCGGGCATGGCACCCCAGAGAGTTTCCGCGGGAAGAGAGAGCAGACGGGGCAGGAACATCCGGATCTCCAGTAGACGAGATGACGAGGCCGATCAGGCCGTGGTTACACGTGGCCCGATCGGCCCCATCACTGTGATCACTTGGAGGTGCTCCTGCGGGTCGAGGTCTTCGGGCGGGCGGCGGACCTGGTGGCCCTGGAGGCGGAGCTCGCGGCACGGGAAACGGACGCCGAGGTCCGCGATGCGGATCTGGTGGCGCGCGACGCGGTCTTGGCGGTCCGTGAGGTGGTGCCTGCGGCTCGTGCGGTGGGTTTCGTGGTCCTCGTCGTCCGCGCGGTGGTGCCGGCGGCTCGTGAGGTGGGCCTGGCGGCGCGTGACGTGGTCTTGGCGGTCCGCGCGGTGGTGCCGGCGGCTCGTGAGGTGGCTCTGGCGGCGCGTGACGTGGTCTTGGCGGTCCGCGTGGTGGGTTTCGTGGTCCTCGTCGTCCGCGCGGTGGTGCCGGCGGCTCGTGAGGTGGCTCTGGCGGCACGCGATGTGGTCTTGGTGGTCCGCGTGGTGGGTTTCGTGGTCCGGGACGTCGTCCGCGTGGTGGTGCCGGCGGCTCGTGCCGTGGGTCTGGTGGCCCGTGCCGTGGGTTTGGCGGCGGCTCGTGCCGTGGGTTTGGTGGCCCGTGCCGCGGGTTTGGCGGCGCGTGCGGTGGTGCCGGCGGCTCGTGCCGTGGGTTTGGCGGCGCGTGCCGTGGGTTTGGCGGCCCGTGCGGTGGTGCTTGTGGGCCGGGTGGTGGTGCCGGCGGCCCGTGCCGCGGGCCTGGTGGCCCGTGCCGTGGGTTTGGCGGCGCGCGCCGTGGGTTTGGCGGCCCGTGTGGTGGTGGTCCGAGCAGCGGGTTTGGTGGTGCCGGCGGCTCGTGCGGTGGGCGTCGGAGCCCGGGGCGCGGAGACCGGGGCCCGGCCTCTCCCGCGGGCACGCTGAGCGATCATCGTCCCGACCCCGATGGCGGCCGCCACCGGCCACTCGATCAACCCCGCCACAGCCAGGGCGCCGAGCCCTCCGTAGTAGACGATGCGCTCAGGGGGCGGAAGGAAGGACCTGGCGGTGTCGACGGCTTGGCCCGCTTCCTGCCGGCTGACGTGTGGCATGTGAACATGCGGCGGCCGGAACTGCACGGTCATCATTGGAAGGTTCAACTTCAGTGAGGGGTTGTCCTGCTTCCGGCCTGACGGTGTGTGCGTGGTGGACGCGGCGGGTGTGGTCGGCTTCCGCGCCGTATGGGCGCGTGACCGGCTCGCCTGAGCTACTGCCATGATCCCTCCTCATGGGAACCGAGGGAAGGTGCAAATGGAGCCCGCAGGAGGCCGATCACGCCTTCTACGTGCAGCTATATGGCCTGAGTGCCATGTTCGTAATCTTCCTCGAATTGGAGCCGTGAAACTCGTACCGACCTTTGAATCGGATATTGGGGGAGGAATCTCCAATCCATCGGACCGTATGCACCCCGTTCCGGAGCGCCCTAGGAGAGGTACGGCTTGAGCTCGCGACGGGCCACGGTGCGAATGTGAACCTCGTCCGGGCCGTCGAATATGCGCATCGCGCGGGCCTGGGCGTACATCGTGGCGAGCGGGACGTCGTCGGCGAGACCCATGCCGCCGTGGACCTGGATGGCGCGGTCGATGACCTCGCACGCCATCCTCGGAGCGACGACCTTGATCGCGGAGATCTCCGAGGCGGCCGCCTTCACGCCGACCGTGTCGATCATCCAGGCGGCCTTCAGGGTGAGCAGCCTGGCCTGCTCGATGGCCAGCCGTGATTCGGCGATCTGCTGCTGCACCACGCCCTGCTGGGCCAGCGTCTGGCCGAAGGCCACCCGGTTGGCGGCGCGGGTGCACATCAGCTCCAGGGCGCGCTCGGCCATGCCGATGGCACGCATGCAGTGGTGGATGCGACCGGGGCCGAGACGGGCCTGGGCGATGCGGAAGCCGTCGCCCTCCTCCGCGATCAGGTTCGAGGCGGGTACCCGGACGTCCGTGAAGACGATCTCGGAGTGGCCGTGCTGCTCCTGGTAGCCGAAGAGCGGTAGGTGACGGACGACCTCCACACCCGGCGTGTCCATCGGGACCAGGATCATCGACTGCTGGCGGTGCGGGGGGCCGTCCGGATCGGTCTTGCCCATCACGATCAGGATCTCGCAGCGCGGGTCGGCGACCCCGGTGATGAACCACTTGCGGCCGTTGATCACGTACTCGGAGCCGTCGAGCCGGATGGAGGTGGCGATGTTGGTCGCGTCGCTTGAGGCCACGGCGGGCTCGGTCATCGCGAACGCCGAGCGGATCTCCCCGGAGAGCAGGGGCTTGAGCCACCGGTCCCGCTGCTCGGGCGAGCCGAACATGTGCAGGACCTCCATGTTCCCGGTGTCGGGGGCCGCGCAGTTCAGTGCCTCGGGCGCGAGGTCGATGGAACGGCCGGTGACCTCGGCCAGGGTGGCGTAGTCGAGCACCGACATGTTCGACTCATCGGGCAGGAACAGGTTCCAGAGGCCGCGTGAGCGCGCCTCGGACTTGAGCTCCTCCACCACCGGCGGCAGTTCGTGGTTGTCGTAGCCCCTGGCTTGGCGCCACGCATGGTAGACCGGCTCCGCCGGGTATACGTGAGTTGCCATGAAATCGGTCAGATTGGCGAGGTATTCCTGAGCCTTGTCGCTGAGCGCGAAGTCCATGGCGGCAAGTTTGGCACCACCCCTTCTCCGATCGTTCACCGGCCACACTTAACCTGGAACCCGTTCCACTAAGGAGGACAGATGCTCAAGGGCGTGCTGATCGACTGGGGGGGCGTGCTCACCGTCGGCCTTTCCGAGGCGGTCGCGGAGTGGATCGTCGCCGAGAGACTCGACGCGGACCACTACCGGCAGGTGATGCGCGAACTCATCGTCCACGCGTACGAGGGCCTGGAGAACAGCGAGAACGTGATCCACGCTCTGGAGCGGGGGGAGATCTCCGGGCTGGACTTCGAACGCCACCTGGCCGCCAGGCTGGTCACCACGGACGGCGTGCCGCCGGTCGCCGAGGGGCTGCTGGACAGGATGTTCTCCCGTTTCCACCGGGTCGAGCCGATGTACGAGATGCTCCGGGTGGCCCGTGCCGCCGGGCTGCGTACCTGCCTGCTCTCCAACTCCTGGGCGAACGAGTATCCCCGCGAGGGCTGGGACGACGTCTTCGACGAGGTCGTCATCTCGGGAGAGATCGGTATGCGCAAACCCGAGCAGAGGATCTTCGAGCACGCGCTCGGCAGGATCGGCCTGGCCGGTGAGCAGTGCGTGTTCGTCGACGACATCGAGGCCAACATCGAGGCCGCCCGGCGGCTCGGCATCGTCGGCGTGCACCACCGCGACCCCGAGGTGACCATCGCCGAGTTGGAGACCCTGTTGCGGGTCTCGCTGCGCTGACGCCCGTCCGGTCCGGAGCGGATCGGGTCACCCCGCGCGGGCGGTACCACCGCGGGTCGCCGGTACTGGCACACTCGATGCGTGAATCGGCGCCGAACCGGCACCGATGTCTTAAGAGATAGATCGAGGCATGGATGCGCGTCTACCTGCCGTGTACGCTCCCGGCGCTGGCCCGCGTGGCCACCGTGGGGGAGCTCGGCCCGGCCCCGCTGACCGGCTACGCGGTGACACCCGCGTTGATCGAGTGGTACGTCTCGGGTGACACCGAGGAACTGGAGTACGTCGCACTGACCGAGGCGGCCAGGGATTCCCTGCGGATGCTGGCCGCCGACCGCGCAGACGGGGCGGAGGTCGCCGCGCGGCGGGTGGTCGTCGCCGTCGACGTACCGGAGGGCGACGTGAGCGTGAGCGCCGACCTGGACGAGCGCGCCCGGGTACGACTCGCCGCGGCGGTGCCGCTGGCGCGGATCGCCGCCGTCCACGTGGACGACCTGTCGGCGGTGAAGGACGTCGAGGCCGCCGTCGCGGCGCTGTCCGCGGCCGACCGGGGCGACGACGACGCCAGGTTCACCGTGGACGGCGTCGAGGCCAACGAGCTCCTCTGGTACGCCACCCAGGAGATTCCCGACCTGGTCGGCTGATCCCCTCGCGCGTCCGGAGTCCGGAGAGCGGGCCGACCACCCTGTCGTGGCGCCGCTCCAGCGAGGGTTTTCGCTATCCTGGGAGGCAATATGAGACACATCGTTTGGGATTGGAATGGCACGCTCTTCCACGACATCGACGCCGTCGTGGGTGCGACGAACGCGGTGTTCGAGCCGTACGGGCTGGGCTCCTACGACGCGGACCGCTTCCGTGCCGTCTACACGCGCCCGATCTGGGCCGCCTACGAGCGCATGCTCGGCCGTGCCCTCCACGAGGGCGAGTGGGAGATGCTCGATCTTGGCTTCCACGACAACTACCACCGGCTGATGCTGGAGTGCGGGCTGGCCGACGACGCGCTCTCCACCCTGGAAAGCTGGGGGAACACGGGAGGCAGGCAGTCGCTGCTGTCCATGTGGGCGCATGACCGGCTGGTTCCCAAGATCGCGGAGTTCGGCATCGACCACCACTTCACCCGGATCGACGGTCTGCGCAGCGCCTCCGGCGGGCACAAGGCCGAGTCGATGGTGGCCCACCTGGCCGCGCTCGGCATCGACCCGGCCGACGTCCTCGTGATCGGCGACAGCCTGGACGACGCGCACGCCGCCCAGCACGTCGGCGCGCGCGCGGTCCTCTACACCGGCGGCATGACCAGCCGCGCCGACCTGATGTCCTGCGGCGTCCCGGTCGTCGACACCCTCGCGAACGCCCTCGACCACGCCTAGGCTCTGCCCCTCGGGCCTGCGGAGGCCGCCGTATCCGAAAAATGGTCGCGGGCCGGACAGGTGAACGGCGGGGTTTCCCGGGCGGCATGGTGGAGGAGGCACCACCACAGGGCAATCCCACCAAAAACTAATGTTTTCGGCATCGGAGGCGGTCGCCATGCGCCTCGGGCCGTACCCTGGGCATCCGCACCCATTCCGGGAGGCTCCGATCAACCGCCTCGTTCTCTGGAACATCGACCTCACCCTGGTCGACGTGTCCATCGTCACCCGCGAGGCATACGCGGAGGCCTTCCGCGCTGTCACCGGCAGGCCCCTGGTCAAGCTGACCCAGCCCAACGGGCGCCCGGACTCTGAGATCGTCTTCGAGATGCTCGCCATCAACGGGATCGTCGCCGGGGACGACCACCTCCCCAGGTTCCTCGACGCGCTGGCCGAATCCTTCGGAGCCAGGCGCAGGCGCCTGGCCAAGGACGGCCGGATGATGTCCGGGGCCCGCGACGCGCTGAAGGCGGTGGCAAAGCTCGACGGCGTGGTCCAGTCGGTGCTCACCGGCACGATCAAGAGCAACGCCGTGCACAAGCTGACCGCGTTCGGCCTCGACAAGTACGTCGACTTCGAGATCGGCGGCTATGGCGAGGAGGTCTATCCCAAGGCCACCCTCCTGCAGGTCGCGCAGGGCCGGGCCAAGCAGAAGTACGGGGCGACCTTCGACGGGAGCAACACCGTGCTGATCGGCGACTCGGCCAGGGACGTCCAGGCCGCCAGGATCGCCGGGGCCGCGATGATCGGCGTCGCCTCCGGGCGCTCCCTGGCGGCCGAGCTGCACGAGGCCGGGGCGGACGCGGTCCTGCCCGACCTCGCCAACCCCTCCGAGGTGGTGGCCGCCGTCGCCGGCCTCACCTCCCCGGCCCGCCGCGCCGGTCACCACCCCGCCGACCGCTGATTCCTGTCCGGTAGGCGGGCCGGGTGAACTCGACAGCGCTGTCTTCCCCTCCTCCTTGCCGGCCACCTCGGGCTCACCGGCCGATCAGGCGTCGCCACCTCGGCAAGAAGGAGCGGACATTGTCAATGCTCTCCCGGGCCGCCCGCGTGTTCGGATGGTCGGCGCCCAGCACCCGCTCGCAGTCGGCCAGGACCCGCTTGAACATGGCGATGGCCTCTCGTGTCCGTCCCGCCGAGTCGTGGGCGTAGGCGAGGTGGTGGCGGCTGGTCAGGGTGTCAAGGTGGTCGGCGCCCAGTGTCCGTTCCCGTTCGGCCACGACCCGCTCGTACAGGGCGATGGCCTCCCGCAGCCGACCCGCCTCCAGGTAAATCTCGGCGAGGTTGTGGCGGCCGGTCAGGGTGAGGGGAGCATCGGCGTCCAGCAGCAGCTCGCAGTCGGTCAGCATCGCCTCATACGAGGTGATGGCCCTCTGTGTCCGCCCCGCCGCCCGATAGGCGCCGGAGAGGTTGCCGCGGGTGGTCAAGGTGAGGAGGTGGTCGCGGCCAAGCGCTCGCTCGCAGTCGGGCAGGAGCTGCTCGTACAGGGTGACGGCCTTCTGTGGCCGCCCCTCCAGCTGATGGGCGTCGGCGAGGTTGTGGCGACTGGCCAGGCTGAAGACGTGGTCGCGGCCCAGCACCCGCTCGCAGTCGGGCAGGACCTGCTCGAACAGGGTGATGGCCTCCCGCGTACGCCCCGCAGCCCGATAGGTGTCGGCGAGGTCATGGCGGGTGCCCAGGGTGAGATGGTGGTCGCTGCCCAGCACCCGCTCGCAGTCGGCCACAGCCCGCTCATACAGGGTGATGGCCTCCTGAGTCCGTTCTCCCCACTGGTAGGTGTAGGCAAGGACCTGGCGGCTGGTCAGGGTGTCGAGGTGGTCGACCCCCAGCACCCGCTCCCGTTCGGCCAGGACCTGCTCGAACAGGGCGATGGTCTCCTGCGCCCGCTCCGCCGCCTGATAGCTGCAGGCGAGGTCGTGGCGGCTGCTCAGGGTGGCGGGGTGGTCGGTGCCCAGCAGCCGCTCGGATTCGGCCAGTGTCACCTCATGCAGGGTGATGGCGCGGGACAGGTCGCCCATCTCCCGCAGGTAGTCGCCGGACCAGCCGCGCAGCAGTAGCAGGTCAGGTGTCAGGAGGCCGACGGGGGAGGCGGTGGCATGGAGGACACCGATGTGTTCCCGCAGGGACTTCGCCATGCCCCTGGCTTTCCAGGGCGTGGTCTCCTCGTTGATCAGGTCGTTCAACGCGCGCAGCGGGCCGACGGCATCGGCCAGCACCTGCCCCAGGCGGTCGTCGTGCCGGGCGCGTTCGCGCAGCACTCGCTGGATCAGGCCGTGCATCAGCACCACCCGGCCATCGTCGCTGAAGGTGATCAGCGAGGTGTCGGCCAACCCGGACAGCAGCTCGTCGACGCCCGATCGCTTCCCGGGTTCCGCACCACCGGGCAGCAGCGACCTGGCCACGCCGAACGAAGAGAGCACCGCCAGCCTCTCCAGCACCGGGCGGGCACCCGCGACGGCCTCCTCGGCGTGGCAGAGCGAGACAAGGACCGCCTGTGCCACCCCGGCCGGATAGCCGTCGTCCGCCAGGGCGGTCAGCTGCCGATCCGGGGACAGGTCGCGCAGCGAGCGCAGGTAGCCGCGGTAGCCGGTCTTCTCCCGGGCGATGACCGCGCCCGCCTGGGCCAGCGCCAGCGGCAGACGCCCCAGCTCCTCGGCCAGCTCGGCGGCCGCGTCCTCATCGGCCAGGCCGGTGCGGCCGGCCAGGAACGCCACCGCCTGGGCCGGGGTGAAGGCGTCCACCTCCATCGAGGCGTAGTGATCCCCGAAGGCACGGTCGCGGGAGGTGATCACCACCCGGGCCGCTCCGCCGGCCGGACACCAGCGCCGCACCGCCTGGATGTCGGTGGCGCCGTCGAACACCACCAGGCACGGCTGATGCGTCCCCGACAGCCACGCCTTCGCCTTGTCCGAGGCACTCTCGATGGTGTCAACGGGGACGCGCACCCCCAGCCGATGGGCGAGGTCCTCCAGCCCGGCGAGGATCTGATCGGTGGTCGCGGCGGGAATCCAGGCCACCACCGGCCACCCCGCCGCCTGGCAGGCCCACGCGTACGAGGCGGCCAGCAGCGTTTTGCCCACCCCCGGAGCGCCGGTCAGCGCGCACACCGCCTCCGTGGCGGCGAGTTGCGCCAGCAGATCCTCGCGCACCTGAAACCCCGCCGGAGGTGCGGGGACGGCGCCCTCGACGATCTGCTCACGCACCGGCGGCCGGGCGGTGAAGTCGGCCACCACGGCGGAGACCGCTACCGGCGGCTTCTCACGCGACGACCTTCGCTGATCCGTCATGTGCCCCATCCTCCGATCGAACACCGCCGCCGGGCACGGATGACGCCGAACGGTGATCGACTACCTTCGCGTGCCGGAGGGCGGGAGCGGCCCGCGGGTGAAGGTCACCGCTGCGGGAGGCCGGTCAGGAAGCGGCTCGCGATGGGGGCGGCCACCGTGGAGCCGGCGCCGCCGCCCTCCACCACGATGGAGAACGCCAGGTCTCCCCGGTAGCCGATGAACCAGGCGTGCGACGGCGGTTCCTTGCCCGAGCCGAACTCCGCGGTCCCGGTCTTGCCCGCCGTGCCGGAGGGGAAGGGGACCGCGCTCGCGGTGCCCTCCACCACCACCGCGGGCATCAGCGTGCGCAGTGCCCGCAGGATCTCGGGTTCCAGCTTCCGCGGCTCGGCCTCGGGCAGCAGGGAGGCCGCCACCAGGCGGGGTGGGCGCCAGGAGCCGTCGGCGATCGCCGCGGCGACCGTGGCCATGTTGAGCGGGCTCGCCAGCACCCGGCCCTGGCCGATCGAGGCCGATGCGAGGTCGGTGTCGTCCTTGGGCGCGGGGAACTCGGCCCGTACCGCGGGCACGCCGGGCCGGACGGGGGCGCCGAACCCGAAGCTCCCGGCGACGGCGGCGAGCCGCCGCCCGCCGAGCCGGTCCACGGTGAGCGCGCCGAACGTGGTGTTGCACGAGTGCGCGAACGCCGTGCGCAACGGGAGCGTGCCGTAGTCCTTGAACCCGGCGTTGTGGAAGGCGAAGCCGCCGATGTTCTGCTCGGCCGGGCAGCTCACCCGCTCGTCCGCGGTCATGCCGTCGGCGACCAGGGCCGAGGTGGTGATCACTTTGAAGGTCGAGCCCGGCGGGTAGTGGCCCAGCAGCGCCCGGTTGAACCCGCCGGGCTTGTTGGCCACGGCGAGGATCTCCCCGGTCGAGGGCCGGAGCGCGACCAGCGAGGCGGGCCTGTTCACCGCTTCCAGTGCCGAGGCGGCGGCGCGGTGGACGTCCAGGTCGATGGTGGTGCGCAGTTCCCGGCCGGCCGTGGCGGTGGCGGTGGCGAGCGTGGCGACCTTCTCGGTGCCCTTCACCAGGTCGATCCGCGCGGACGAGGTGCCGGTGAGGCGGGAGGCGTACGTCTGGGTGAGTCCCTCGACGAGTTGCTGCACCGAGCCTTGCGTGGCGGGGGTGTCGATCCGGGTGCCGTCGGCGGCGAGGATCGGCGCCCGCTCGGCCTTGACCAGCATGGTCTTGATCCGCAGGCCCGTTCCGAGCCTGGGGTGGACGGCGGCCGGGCTCCACTCCACCCGCCAGGTGCGCTCGTGCTCGACCAGTCTCAGTGACCCCTCGTAGGCCCAGTTCACGGGCCCCTCCAGCGTCGCGCGGAACCCGACGGTGGCGGGTTCGCCGTCCCGGGCGTCTCCCAGGACGCTGAAGGCGGCCCCCGTCAGCTTCAGGTCGGTACGGAAACGCCGGTACCAGCGCTCGAAGTCGTCCGGCGGCTCGACGGTCAGCGCACGCATCGCCGGGTAGTCCTGCCGGCCCCACGCGGTCAGGAACATCTCCGCGGTCTCCTCGGGCGAGCCCTCGGTGTGCAGTGCCCATACAGTGCCCGCGCTCGCGGCCGCCAGCACCAGCGCGGTCGCGGTGGCCAGGTGTCTCAGCCTCATGGCAGTGGTCGCCCTTCGTCGTCGGGGACAGAGAAGACCAGAGAGTTGTCCCTTATGTCCAATATTTGGGACAGGGGGAGATCGATAGCCGAATGGATATCGGTGCTGGTGGTGACCTGTTTCCCGGGGGTGGTGGCGAGGGCGTGTGTGGCCGGTCCACACGGTGCGCCGGGGCGATATGTGAATCCTGGGGATGACATTCGGTTGGGGCGCCGAGAGGATAGGGCCATGGTTGAGGAAGGTGCGCTGCTCTGGGAGCCCTCCCCGGAGGTTGTGAGGAACGCGAAGGTCACCCGTTATGCGGAGTGGCTGGGCCGGGCCGGTGACTACGAGTCGCTGTGGCAGTGGTCGGTTGACGCCCCGGCCGAGTTCTGGACGTCGATCTGGGACTACTTCGAGGTCGTGGGGGAGCGCGGTGACGGGCCGGTCCTGTCGGGGGAGATGCCCGGCACGGAATGGTTCGCCGGGTCGACGGTGAACTACGCGGCCAACGCGCTGCGCGGGGCCGCCTCCGACCCCGGGCGGCTCGCGGTGGTCGCCCGCGACGAGGCGGGCGGGCGGCGGACGTTCACCAGGGGCGAGCTGGCCGAGGAGGTGGCACGGGTCCGCGCGGGCCTGGCGGCACTGGGAGTCGGACGGGGCGACCGGGTCGCGGCCTACGTACCGAACGTCCCCGAGGCGCTGATCGCCTTCCTGGCGACCGCCTCCCTGGGAGCCGTCTGGTCCTCCTGCTCGCCCGACTTCGGGGCGTCCAGCGTGATCGACCGTTTCACCCAGATCGAGCCGAAGGTGCTCGTCGCGGTCGACGGCTACGACTACAACGGCAGGAGCTTCGACCGAAGCGCGGTCGTCGACGACATCGCGGCCAGGCTGCCGACGCTGGTGGCGCGGGTCCGGATCTCGGCCGAGGACGTGCGGGGCGCGCGGAGTACGCCGGGCGCGGACATCCCCGGCGGTTCCGGCGCGGCGGACGCTCCGGGGCCCGGGGCCGGGGTCCGTACGGTGAGCTGGGCGGAGCTGCGCTCCGTCGCGGGGCCGCTCGACTTCGAGCCGGTGCCGTTCGGGCACCCGCTCTGGATCGTCTACTCCTCGGGCACCACCGGGCTGCCCAAGCCGATCGTGCACGGCCACGGCGGTGTGGTGCTCGAACACCTCAAGGCGACCTCTTTCCACCAGGACCTGGGTGAGGACGACGTCTTCTTCTGGTACACCACCACCGGCTGGATGATGTGGAACTACCTCGTCGGCGGACTGCTGGTCGGCTCGACCGTGGTGCTCTACGACGGGGCGGCGACCTACCCCCAGACCGACGCGCTCTGGCGGCTGGCCGCCGAGGAGGGGGTCACCTACTTCGGTACGGGCGCTCCGTACGTGATCGCGTCCATGAAGGCCGGCCTCAAGCCGTCGGGCCTCGACCGGCTGCGGGGGCTCGGTTCCACCGGCTCGCCGCTGCCGCCCGAGGGGTTCGGCTGGGTGCACGACGCGCTGCCGGACGTGCAGCTCGGTTCGTTCTCCGGGGGCACCGACGTGTGCACCGGTTTCGTCGGCGCGGTCCCGCTGCTCCCGGTCCGGGCGGGCGTGATCCCCTGCCGCTGCCTGGGGGCGAAGGTGGAGTCCTTCGATCCGTCGGGCAGGTCGGTGATCGGCGAGGTCGGCGAGCTGGTGGTGACCCTGCCGATGCCGTCGATGCCGGTGATGTTCTGGAACGACCCGGACGGGTCGCGCTACCGCGACAGTTACTTCTCCGAGTACCCCGGGGTCTGGCGGCACGGTGACTGGATCAAGATCCTTCCTGACGGCGGCTCGGTGATCTACGGCCGCTCCGACTCGACACTGAACCGGGGCGGGGTGCGGATGGGCACCAGCGAGTTCTACCGCGTGGTGGAAGGTTTCGAGGAGATCGCCGACAGCCTGGTGATCGACACCGGCCAGCTCGGGCAGGAGGGCCGCCTGCTGCTGTACGTCACCATGGCCGAGGGAGAGACGCTCCGGGACGACCTGGTCATGCGCCTGCGCCGGGAGCTCAGGGAGAGGCTCTCCCCGCGCCATGTGCCGAACGAGATCATCGAGGTCCCCGGCATCCCCCGCACCCTCAGCGGCAAGAAGCTGGAGGTCCCGATCCGCAAGATCCTCCTCGGTGTCCCCCCGGAGAAGGCCGCCAATCTCGACGCCATGGCCAACCCCGAGGTCCTCTCCCACTTCGTCCCGGAGGCCGACACCGCGCGGCGCTGACCGCCCCGCCCCGCCACGTCACCGGGCACGGTTTCCTTGAGCACGGTTTCCTCGGGCACGGGCCCGAGGACCGGCCTTCCCAGGCGCCGCCCGAACCGCGGAGGCCGCCGAGATGCGCCCCGCGGGACGTGGCGGGGTGATCCCGGGCTGCGGGGACATTCCTCCCGGGAATCGGGGGCATCGGCCCAGGCGGCCTGGGACGGGGGCCGGGTTCGCTGTCCAGGTGATGAAAAATCCTGATTCGTTCCGCCGGATCGTCGCCGGCATCGCCCTGCTCGCCTGGCCGCTGCTGGAGTTTCTCGCCTTTCTCACCTCGCCGCCGGGAAGAAGCCACGCCCCCGCGGTCTTCCGGGAGAACGCGACGACGGTGCAGGTCAGCGCGCTTCTCTACCTGTGGGCCGCGCTCGCCCTCATCCCGGTGACCTTCGCCCTGGCCCACCTGCTGCGCGGGCGCGCCCCGAGGACGAGCAACCTGGGGGCCGCGATCGGCCTGATCGGCTGCGGGCACGCGCTGACGCTCTTCACCACCGACTTCTACGACCTGGCCCTGGCCCAGATACTGCCCGACGCGCAGGCGGAGGCGGTCACGGCCCGGGCCGGCGAGCTCTGGGGATTCCTGTACGGCATGCTGCTGCCCGGCTTCCTCGCCCACGTCGGGCTGTTCACCCTGCTCATCGCGCTGGCCGCGGTCAGGATCGCCCCCTGGTGGGTGCCGGTCGTCGCGTTCGCGGGAACGCTGGTCCCCTTCCTGGCCATCGACCAGGCACCGGCCGTACAGGCTACGGGCGCCCTGTTCCACCTGGCCGCGTACGGCTGGATCGCGCTGCGCGTGCTGCGGATGCCGGACGCCGAGTGGAGTGGGCAGGTCACAACCCCGCTTCCCGCGCGCGCATGATCGCCTGTGCCCGGTCCGCCACCTGGAGCTTGGTGAAGACGGCCGACACGTGATTGCGCACGGTCTTCTGGCTCAGCCCGAGCCTGGCGGCGATCTGCGGGTTCGTCAGATGCTCGGCGACCAGGCCGAGGATCTCCCGCTCCCGTCTGGTCAGCTCGGGCAGCGCCTCCTCCCGCCCCTGCTCGCGCCCCTGCTCGCCGAAGTAGCTCGCCAGCCGGGTGGCGATGGCCGGGCCGAAGATGGCCTCGCCCTCGGCCACCGCCTGCACGGACCGGACGATCTCCGCCTTCCTCGCGCCCTTGAGAACGTAGCCCCTGGCGCCGGCCCGCATGGCCGCGAACACCGAGTCGTCGTCGTCCGACATGCTGAGCACGACCACCCGGATGTGCGGGTGGTCGTGGGTGAGCCGCTCGGTGGCCGCGACCCCGCCCATTCCCGGCATCGCCAGGTCCATCAGGACCACGTCGGGCTGCGCCCGCCCGACCAGGGCCAGCGCCTGCTCGCCGCTGGCCGCCTCGTCGGCGATTTCGATGCCCTCGGTCGTCGACAGCAGGGTCCGCAGCCCCGCGCGAAAACCCGGATGGTCGTCAACCAGCAGGATCCGGATCACCACCGCCTCCTTCCTCGGCCGCCGGCAGCACGACCCTGACAAGGGTCCCGCCTCCCGGATGCTCCTCGAACACGCACGATCCGCCCAACTCCACGGCACGCTCCCACATCGACGCCAGCCCGACCCCCGCGCGGCCCGGCTCTTGGGGGCCGTCGGGGACGGGCGCCTCCTGGCGCATCCCCCGGCCGTCGTCGGAGACCTCCAGCCTCAGCGTGCCGTCCGCCACCTCGATCCGCAGCTCCGCGCGGGTCGCTCCGGCGTGCCTGCGCACGTTGGCCAGCGCCTCGGACGCGATCCGGTAGGCGGCGACCTCGGTGGCGGCCGGTAGCGGCGGCAGGTCGTCCGGGGCGCGCAGGGCCACCCGCAGGCCGGACGGCTGCCGGATCGTGTGGGCGCGGAGCGCGCCGAGCAGCCCCAGGGAGTCCAGCGCGGGTGGGCGCAGGCCGTCCACCAGGGTCCGCACGTCGGCCACCGCGGCCTCGGCGTCGGAGGCGATCTCGGCCAGCAGCCGCCGCGCGTGCTCGTCCTCGACCAGGTCGTGCACGGCCTCGGCACGCATGGTCAGCGCGGCCAGCGTGGGCCCGAGCCCGTCGTGCAGATCGCGCCTCAGCCTGCGCCGCTCCTCCTCGCGGGCCATCACCAGCCGCTCCCGCGAGCGCCGCAGGTCGGCGGAGAGCCGTACGGCGTGCACGGCCACCGCGATCTGCCTGGCCAGGTCGCCGAGGACGCGCAGGTCGCGGGGGCCGAACCCGCTCTCTCCCGGCCTGGGCGACAGGATGAGGTCACCGGCCCGCTCGCCGTTGTGCGTCAGTGGCAGCCGCAGGAGCTCCCCGCCGGGCGTGCCGGACGCGTACCGCGTGCCCCCGGCCGTCTCGACCGCCGCGTACGGCAGGCGCAGCGCCTCGGTGACCGACCGGGCGACCCCCGGCAGCACGGTGCCCGGCTCGGCGGTGCTCTCCAGCCTGCGGCCCAGGCGGGTGAGCGCCGCGTACGGATCGTCGCGCTCCCCGTACGTCAGCAGGTTGACCCAGCTCTGCAGCCGTTCCCGCAGCGGCGCGAAGGCGAGGGCCACGAGCCCGGCGGCCAGGATCGAGATCGGCAGGTCCCCGGTGGGGAAGAGCGCGCCGAGGTAGCCGACCACGAGCACGTAGCCGCCGGTCACGCATCCCGACAGCAGCGCGTAGACCAGCGTCCGGTTGATCACCAGGTCGATGTCGAAGAGCCGGTGGCGCAGGATCGCGACGCAGATGGCGACCGGCAGGAGGGTCACGCCGACTCCGCCGACCAGCTCCCACGAGGTGTTGGTCATGGGCCAGATGGAGCCGGGGACGTCGTCGGTCAGCCCGGCCGCCAACCTGGCCGCGATGACCACCGCCTCGATACCGACCGCGTAGACCAGCCAGGCGACCTGGCGGCGCTCCCGGTCGCCGCTCCGAAGAGCCCGCACGCCCAGCCCCAGCGCGCCCGCGAAGAACACCACGGCGAACAGGGCGGTCATCGCCGTCTCCGCCACCGGTGCCGCGTCCGCGAGAGCGGTCACCCCGAGCGGGTTGACCACGCCGCTGCCCTCGGTGACCTGGCTGTTCTCACCGGGCCGGAAGGCACCGGCCACCATGGCCACCGCTCCCGCGGCGGTGGCGCCGATCACCAGTCGGCGCGCTCCCGCCGAGGACAGCCGCCCATCGGGGAAGAACAGCGGGATCAGGCAGGCCGACAGGTTCGCCGGCACCCAGAGCCAGGTCTGCGGCCAGGCCAGGGCTTCGGCCAGGGGCAGCCCGGGACGGGTGACGAGACCGAGGATCGCGTACTGCCCGCAGAACTCCATGAGCGCGAAGCAGAACGCGCTCACCGTCAACAGCAGGCCCACCCCGTGCTCGGGACGGCGCGAGCCGATGAGGCCGCCCGCCAGCGCGCAGGCCGCCACGAACAGCAGATGGGACAGGGTGAGCGGATCCGTCCCGTTGAGAACGGCCAGGACGACGCCGAGCGCGGTCAGCACCAGGGTCAGGGCGCACCATGACCACGCGATGCGCGCCGCTGCCGCCGCCACTGTGCCTCCCGAGCCGGTCGCCACACCGTATCCGGCCCGGGGGACGATGTCTCGGGGTGGGACTCGCCGATCAAAGGAGCGGCCCCCGGGGTCAGATTCCCTGGGGGAGCCGGAACAGCCGGCCCGGGTCGCGGGCGGCCTTGATCTGGGCGAGCCTGGTGGCGTTCGCCCCGTAGTAGGCCGCGCGCCAGCCATCGAGCTCGGGGTCGATGTAGTTGACGTAGGCGTGGTCGCCGAAGTGGGGTCGCATCGCCGCGTGCGCGGTCCTGGCCCAGGCGGCCGCTCCGGCGCGGTGGGCGTAGTACTGCACGCTGTAGAGGGCGGCCCGGTGCGGGAAGGCGGTGGCGTCGGGGCGGACCCGGGCGACGGCGCCGCCGAGGGCGTCCAGCAGCACGGTGTGGTTGCCGGGGCGGGCGACCTGGGCGACCAGGGCCCCGGCCCCGGCCTCGGAGAGCGGGCGGTAGGCCATGTGCGACTTGGCGGTGAAGGTGTCCCTGGACAGCCGCCCGCCCCTGGTCTGCCCCGGCAGGGACCCGCCCAGGTGGCACTGGGTGACCGAGAGCGAGCCGCAACCCGCCATGGTCAGCATGGCCTGGCGGTAGGAGGTCTGCCGGACGTAGCTCGACGAGGGCGACCCGGCCGCGTCGGCCAGCCGGTCGAGCAGCCGCTCGCAGTCGGCCCTGCCGCCGAGGTAGAGCCCGACGACCTGCACGTCCATCCCGCCGTCGCGGCTGAGGTGCATGCCCGACCACAGGGCGTCCGGGGCCGAGGGGCCCCACGCCTGCCAGGCGCGCAGCGCCCTGGCCGCCTTCGACCACGGCCAGTGCAGGAAGAACACCGTGACCTCGCGGGCCGGGTGGGTCCGGAACTCGAAGGAGACCGCCACGCCGAGGTTGCCCCCGCCGCCGCCCCGGGAGGCCCAGTACAGGTCGGCGTTGTGGTTCGCGTCGCAGGTCAGCAACTGTCCATCGGCCGTGACGATCTGGACGGACTCCATCACGTCGCAGGTCAGGCCGTACTTCCTGGAGACCACGCCGATGCCGCCGCCCAGGGCCAGCCCGCTCACCCCGACCGTGGCGCAGGTCCCGGCGGGGATGCTGACCCCGCTCGCGGCGAGCCTGTCGTAGACGTCGATCAGCTTGGCGCCCGCCCCGACCCTCGCCCGCCCGGCGGTGTGGCTCACCTTGCTCATCCGGGACACGTCCAGGACCAGGCCGGTCCCGGTGGACCAGCCCGCGTAGGAGTGCCCGCCGGACCGCACGGCCAGCGGCACGTTCAGCCGGCGCGCGAAGCCGACGCACTCGGCGACGTCGGAGGGGTTGGCGCAGTAGGCCACGCCCGCGGGCCGCACCGCGTCGAAGGTGGGGTTGAACAGCCGGCGTGCGCTGTCGTACGAGGCGTCGCCAGGCCGGATGACCTTGCCGGCCAGCCCGTCGGCCAGGGCCCGCCAGTCGGCGGGGCGCGGGCCGCTCGCGGCGCCCGTGGTGTCCCGGCCGGTCACGCCGGTGGCGCCCAGGGCGGGTGTGCCCTGAGCGCCCAGTGCCAGAGCGGCCAGGCCGCCGGTACGAAGGAATGCCCGCCTGTCAGGAGCGGTCCGCATGCGTTCTCCCCGAGGTTCCGTGTCGACTACCCGATAGGACGACCGCATCCGTCACCTGGTTGGTCACATTCGCATCACCGTTCGTGCGACGGGTCTCGACGGGGTCAGGTCCCCTGCACCACGCGCAGTGCGAGGGCGGGGCACATCTCGACGGCCCTGCGGGCCATCCGCCGGAACTGGGCGGGTACGGTGTCGCGGCCGAACACCGGGTAGCCGTGCTCGTCGAGCCGGACGAGGTCGGGGGCGAGCCGGGCGCACAGGCCGTGGCCCTGGCAGCGGGTCCAGTCCACGGTCAGCTTCACCTCGGGCTCGTTCTCCTGCGGGGGCAGGGGGAGCACGCCGTGCACCGGGCGCCCGCAGGTGCCGTGCAGGAGGTGTTCCTCGATGTCGTCGGGGAAGGCGTCCAGCGCCGACAGCACGAACCTGGCCGTACCGTCGGGGTGGAAGCACGCGCCCCTGCCCTTGACGCTCGCCGCCCTGGCGCGCAGTTCGTCCAGGGCGGCGGCGGAGCCGCCCATGACCTCGGCCATCGACTGCGCGACGCCCGGGAGGCCGAGACGGCACGGACCGCACTGCCCCGACGACTGGGCGGCCAGGTATCTCGCCACCCTGACCGTCTCGCCCAGCGGGCAGCTCTCCCCGCCGAGCGGCACGATGATCCCGGCGCCGAGCCGGCCGCCCGCCTCGGCGATGCCCTGCCGGGAGACGGTCGCCACGGCCGCGGCGTCCGCGTGGAGCCACGCGCCGTGGTAGCCGCCGATCAGCACGCCGTCGCCGGTGGAGGCCTGGCAGGCGTCCAGGACGGCGTAGAGCGGCGTGCCGGTCGCGACCTCGACGACGGCCGGGGCCTTGGCCGAACCTCCCACGGTGAGCAGCACCGTGCCGGGCTCGCGCGCCGTGCCGACGTCGGCGTACCGCTCGGCGCCCAGGGTCGCGAGGACCGCGAGCTGGGCGTAGGTCTCGGCGTTGGACAGCAGGGTGGGCAGCCCGTTCACCCCGCTCTCGACGGCCCTGACCTTGCGGCCCGGCGGCTCTCCGACCTGCCCGTTCACCGACCTGACCAGGGCACCGCCCTCGCCGGAGATGAACCGCTCGACGATGCCGGCCACCCGGACCTGGTCGCCGATGCCCCGCTCCTCGACCGCGGCGGTGACGGAGGTCTGGCCCATGCCGCCCTCGACCGTCGCGATCACGACCTGCTTGGCGCCGATCGCGCCCGCCGCGAGCAGCGCACCCTCGATGACCAGGTGGGGGGTTCTGGTGAGCAGCATCGTGTCCTTGCTGCTGGCCGGCTCGCCCTCGGCCGCGTTGACCAGGACGATCTTCTCCGGCTTCTTGTCCATCACCGCGCGGACCTTGCGGGCGAAGGGGAAGGCGGCCCCGCCCCGCCCGCGCATGTCCACCTCGTCGGCCAGCGCCGCCAGTTCCTCGCCGGACATGCCGGGCGCCGTGCCGTGCATGTCGCGGTGGGCCGCGAGGTCCATCCTGCGGCAGTCCTCCAGCCCGGCGGTCAGCCGGGCCGGCCCCAGCTGCCGGACCGGGGGAACGCGGTAAGGGATCATCCAACGCCTCCGATGCGGCGAAGCTCCGGTGGGTTCTCGCGCACCTGGCGCGGGATGCGGCCGATGATGCTCGTGGGCGGGGTCAGCTCCACGGCGGCGGGGGCGACCTCGGCGGCCTCCTCGCGTACCGGGATCCGCCCGGGCTGCAGCTCGGAGATCACCCTGATCAGCAGGGCCGCGCCCACCGCGACCAGGCAGATCACGTAGCTCCAGGTCACCCACTCGGCGGGACGGCGGCCCGCGGTCAGCCCGTGCAGGACCGCCAGCGGCCACGCCAGGTAGGCGGAGCCGTGCAGCAGCCGCCAGAGCCACGGCCTGTTGTTCTCCGCGAACCTGGCCCGGGCGACCCCGGTGAGGAAGACGAGGATCATCAGGTCGGAGGCGATGGCGCCGAAACCGACGTACAGCCCCTGGCCGCCGGTGGCCAGGGGGACCACGGCGGAGGCGGGGGAGGTCCTGCTTTCGATGATCTTCATGATGACGTGGATGCCCAGGGAGCCCATACCGATCATGGCGGTGGCCCGGTGCACGAACTGGGAGCGGATCCGGCCCGGGACGGGCAGCACGATCCGGTCGGCCGACAGCAGGCCGAGTGCCACGGTCGCGGTGAACGACACGAGGGCGATCACGCCCCCGAAGAACGAGAAGACCCCACGGACGGTCGCGGCCATCTCCATGCCGGGCCCGGTCCGCCCGAGCATGAGCAGGCCGACCACGGAGACCGTGATCGTGGCACCGAGACCGATCCTGGCGGGTCTTCGGTCGAGACCTGTCCCGGCCTCCGAGCGGGTGTGTCGCGGAGTCCGTCTGTTACCCACCTGTTGCTCCTGTCTGCGAAGCGGCTCGACGACGTCTGCGTGCGAGGGAGATGGACTCTGGTACTGCGAGATGCCGCTCCCCGGCCTCCGCGGGGGTGTGGAAGAGGCGCGGAGACGGGGAGCGGCGGCTCCGGGGGACTCCGGGGGACTCCGGGGGACTCCGGGGGACTCCGGGGGACTCCGGGGGACTCCGGGGGACATCGTCAGCAGCGACGCCCCCGGTTGATGCAGTCGACGGCGAACCTCATGAGCCGGTCGGGCATCACGTTCGCGAAGTCGGCGTGGTCGGTGACGGGGCTGTGGCGCTGCTCGGGGAAGGCGTCCAGCGCGAAGGAGGCCGTACGCGGGGTGGAGTAGACCAGGGTCATCCGCAGCTGCGGGATCGGCCTGGTACCGGACGGGCAGGCGCCGCCCGCGTCGGGGAACAGCACGTGCGTGCGGTGGTTGGCGCTGTCCGTGTTCTGGCCGTCCCAGCAGCTGGGGAAGTCCAGGATCCGCACGAGCAGGCTGCCTCGGGGGCAGAGCGGGTACTTGGTGGTGATCCGGTTGGTGAACCCGGTGCAGGTCCACTTGGCCAGGGCGTTCGCACCGCCGTTCGTGGCGGCCTTGGCGTCACCGGTGATCATCCTGATGAAGCGCGGCATGGCGGTCACCCTGGCCACCGGGTTGCCGCGGAACTGCAGGCTCACCTGGCGGGCCCGCAGGATGGTGCCGACGTTGCCGTCCGGGTCGGTGGCGTTGGCGTCGGACGTGCGGTCGCGCAGGACCGGCCAGAAGTAGGTCGAGCGGTCGCCGAGCGCGCACGTGGTGCCCGCTGCGGCCAGGGACTGGTCGGTGCTGAAGGCGTCGGTCGACAGGTTCCCGACGTAGTCGTGGATGTGGTGGGCGCCGTTGCTCACCCCCGGGGCCACGATGAAGTTGTCCGGGTTGCGGTGGCCGTTCTCGTTTCTGCCGCACCGGGAGGTGAAGGTGCCGCCCGAGCCGCCGCGCCGGGTCCTGACGTCCTGGAGGTTCCGCTGGACCTGCCGGATGTCTATGAAGTCCTCGGGGAACGGCCCGAGGTCGGCGCACTCCTGCTCGTCCTGCGGGGGAGCGGGGGTCTGGCCGGGGGGAGCGTCCGTGGGCGCGTCGGCCGGCGGGGCATCGGTGGGCGCCTGAGTGGGGGCCTGCGTGGGCTGCCCGCGGCGGGAGTCGATGTTGTTCTGGGCGGTCTGCCGGTCGACGGACTCCTCGGGGGCGGCCGGCGGCGTGGGAGCCGCCTGGATGAGGCTTCCGGCCGCGGGGGGCGCGTTGGCGGCCTGATCTTGCGGGGGCTGATCTTGCGGGGGCTGGTCCTGGGCGGGCTGGTCCTGCGCCGGCGGGTTCTGAGCCGGCTGATCTTGCGGGGGCTGGTCCTGGGCGGGTTGGTCCTGGGCCGGAGGGTTCTGCGCGGGCTGGTCCTGGGCCGGCGGATTCTCGGCCGGGGCGTCCTGCGTGGGGGGCTCCTGGTTCTGTCGGCTCCGCTGGTTCTGGCCCTGCTCGGCGGGATCGCAGTGGTCGGCGTAGGCGGGGGCCGTGCGCGCCGCCGTGAACGTGACGGTGGTGAGCGTGCCGGCGGCGAGCGCCAGCGCTGACAGGGAGACGAGCGAGCGTTTCATGCGTTTCAAGCGTGTTCTCTCCTCACAGGTGTGTCGAGAGCGGCTGTGACGGGCGGTGGCGAGGGCGCGGGGGGTTCCGGCAGGGTCGAGTAGTCGACCAGCCCCGTGCTCTCCAGCAGGGTCATGTGCTTCATGACCACCTCCACCGCCCGCTGGGCGAATGGCCGGACCAGGTCGTTGCGGGTGCCCGCGCGTACCGCGGCGACCACCGTGAAGACCTTGCCGTGGGCCTGCCGCAGCAGCCGGGTGAACAGCAGGTCGTACTCGGCGCCGGCGTTCACCGCCGCCAGCTGCGCCATCCAGGACTGCTGGTCGGCGTTGGGCCGGCTGGGCAGCGGCACGTTCAGCTTGGCGGCGAGGGCGCGAACCTCCTCGTCGAGCTTGAGGTGGTCGGTCATCAGGTGCATGCCGACCTCCTTCACCCGCTTGCCCGCGGCCCGCTGCTGGGCCTGCCGGCCGCTGGGAATCTCCCAGAGCCCGGCCAGGCGGACCTTGACCAGCAGGTCGCGGTCGGCCGGTCCCAGGGGCCCCTGCGGGGTCTGGGTCCAGCCCTCGGTGGCCAGGGAGGCGGTGCCGCCGGGTGGGGTGATCAGGACGACCGCCACCGCGGCGACCGCGATGAAGACCCCGAACAGCAGGGGTTCGCCGTTCTTGAAGCGGCGGAACAGTGATCTGAACATGACCCGGTTCCGCTCTCAGATACCGGCCTTCACCAGGGCCTTCTCGGTGCCCGGCCCGGGGAGGACCGGGTACGCCAGGAGGAGGACAGTTCCGACCGGCCACGGGATGTGCCGCACTGCCATGTCGTTTCCTTTCCCCGAGGCCCGCCGATGCGGGCGCACTTGGGGGGAGGTACGCGGTATCACCCAGGCCGGTTCATGGGAAGTGAGTAGATAGTTAGAAATGACCGGAGTTGCAGGAGTTGCAGACGTGACTGATAACGAAGGTGTAAAGATGTGCCCGTGCGTCGTCAACTCGACAGTCGGTTCGAGAGCACGGACACCGATGTCGTCCTGGTAGAGGACCTGTATCGGGAGTTCGGTGTCCCCTTGCTCCGTCATGTGCGCAAGGCCACAGGCAACGACCTGCAATGGGCGGAGGACGTCGTCCAGGAGACGCTCGTCCGAGCCTGGCGTAACGCAGAGAGGTTGCAACGAGAGCCGGGTCTGTTGTGGGCCTGGCTCCTCACCGTCGCCCGCCGTATCGTCATCGACGGTCGTCGCAGGCGAGGGACCAGACCACAGGAGGTCGAACCCGCCGACGCGAACGCTGTGCCGGTTCCCGACGGAGCCGATCGCGCGCTGGAGGCGATGATCGTCGCCGAGGCGTTGCGAGAACTGTCCCCAGAACACCGTGAAGTCATCGAGCAGACTTACCTACGGGACCGTACGATTAACGAGGCGGCGGAAATCCTCGGGATACCGCCGGGTACGGTCAAGTCCCGGCTCTACTACGGGATCCGGGCTCTCCGAAAGGTTCTGAAGGAGAGAGGTGTCGCGAGCTGATGTTCCCCTCCCCGCATCATGACGTGGCGGCGTACGCCCTCGGGGTGCTCGACGAAGAGGACCACGAGGCGTTCCAACGTCACCTCATGACGTGCGAGGAGTGCCAGATCGAGCTCCGGGAACTGAGCGAGGTTCCCGGATTCCTCGATGTGGTCCGGCGGGACCGCTCCAACTCCATGGACGACGGTCGAACGTCACATTGACGTTTGGCCGGTTTTCGGGTGATATCAGTAACGGTGGTGTGCCCCGGTCAACGAGGATCGGGACAAAGGGCCACTGGAGGTGTCGTGCCACGGGCCAAGCCCGATGGGCGGAGTGCGGGCTGGACGGCCCCGCCCGCCGGGCGAGGTGCAGGGGGCGAGCCCCGACTCGCCCGGCTGCGCCGTAGCCTCGCCGAGGCGACCCTGTGGGATGATTGTCCTACCGCCATCTCCCAGGGAGAGCCCGTCGTCTCCGGCCCGGAGACCTTCCGTTCTCCGCGGGCGACGGTGAGAGATCTCGGCTCACATGACGAGCCGAGGCGATCGGCCGGAACCCCACCCACCCGTGACGAGACGGCCACCGTGTGGCGGGCGTTCCGCGCCCCGGGTCTCCGAACGGGGAGCGTGACCGGGAAGGGGCGGCCCGAAGAGGGCGCCGCACACCGGAACGCGGGTGCGGAGACATCACTTTCTCCCTGGCGGGAATCATGAGTTTCAACATGGTTCCTCATCAAAATGTGCAAAATCCCTCACAAAGGAGTGAGAGCGACATGCCGCTCGACGAGGCCAAGGACGAGCTGCTGAGGAGTGCCGCCGAGACGTGCGCGCACACACCTGGCAGCGACCACGTGGGCGTGGAGGAGGCGCTCGCCTTTCTGCGGCTCTACTACCGGCATGTCGCCCCGGAGGACCTGCTGAGCCGGAATCCGGTCGATCTGTACGGCCCGGCGATCGCCCAGCGGCAGCTCGCCAGGGAGCGCCCCCAGGGCCGAGCCCTGGTCCGGGCCTACACGCCGAGCCTGGAGGAACACGGCTGGGACCCCGGGTCCTCCATCGTGGAGATCGTCACCGATGACATGCCCTTCCTCGTCGACTCGGTGACGATGGAGCTCGACCGCCACGACATCGGCACCCACCTGGTCATCCACCCGCAGATGCGGGTGCGCAGGGACATGACCGGCAAGCTGCTCGGACGCGGCCAGGAGGACGTCACCGGGCAGATGCTCGCCGAGTCCTGGATGCACTTCGAGATCGACAGGCAGACCGACCCCGCCGTGCTCAGGTCGATAGAGGCCGAACTGCAGCGCGTTCTGGAGGACGTGCGCGGCGCCGTCGAGGACTTCGTCAAGATGCGTGCGCTCGCCCTGCGGACCGCCGAGGACATCTCGGCCAACCCGCCGCCCCTCGACCCCGCCGGGGTGGAGGACAGCCTGGAGCTGATGCGCTGGCTGGCCGACGGGCACTTCACCTTCCTGGGCTACCGCGAATACCGCCTGGAGGAGAGCGAGGAGGGCGACAGGCTGCACCCGATGCCCGGGGCCGGGCTGGGCATCCTCCGCAACGACCGTGCCGACTCCGGCAGCTTCGCCGCGCTCTCTCCCGAACTGCGCGCCAAGGCCCGTGAGAAACAGCAGATGCTGATCATCACCAAGGCCAACACCCGCGCCACGGTCCACCGGCCCGCCTACCTCGACTACGTGGGCGTCAAGCTCTTCGACGCCTCGGGCGAGGTCGTCGGTGAGCGGCGCTTCCTCGGCCTCTTCACCCATGTGGCCTACAGCGAGTCGATCTCGCGCGTCCCGGTGCTCCGGCGCAAGCTGGCCGAGGTGATCGTGCTCGCCGGCCTGACCGCGGACAGCCACGACGGCAAGGACCTCATCGAGATCCTGGAGACCTTCCCCAGGGACGAGCTCTTCCAGACCTCGGTGGAGCAGCTGCTGCCGATCGCGCTCGGCGTGCTCAGGCTCCGCGAGCGCAAGCAGGTCAAGGTCTTTCTCCGCCCTGACGACTACGGCCGTTATGTCTCGTGCATGATCTACCTTCCGCGCGACCGCTACACCACCAAGATCCGCGTCAAGATGCAGGACATCCTGCTCAGGGCGCTCGGCGGCACCTCCTTCGACTACAGCGCGATGATCGGCGAGTCGGCCCTCGCCCGGCTGCACGTGGTCGTGCGTGGCGAGCGCGGCAGGCCGCTGCACGCCGACGCGGTGAACGTCGAGGAACTGGAGGCGAGGCTGGCCGCCGCCACCAGGTCCTGGGAGGACGACCTGGTCACCGCGATCACCGAGCTGAGCCCCGAGGACGAGGCCCCCAGGCTCGTCCGCCGCTACGCCTCGGCGTTCCCCGAGGGGTACAAGGCCGACTTCCCCGCCCGGATGGCGGTCGCCGACCTGCGTCGCCTGGAGGCGCTGGCCGGCTCCTCCGACGAGATCGGGATGAACCTCTACGAGCCCTACGACGCCTCGGAGGGAGAGCGTCGCTTCAAGCTCTATCGCCTCGGCGCGCCCGTCTCCCTGTCGAGGGTGCTGCCGCTGCTCCAGCGGATGGGCGTGGAGGTGGTCGACGAGCGGCCGTACGAGATCGACCGTGACAACGACCCGGCGACCAAGGACGCCTGGATCTACGACTTCGGCCTGCGCTACACGCCCTCGCCCGAGGTGGACAGGGACGAGTTCAAGCGGCTCTTCCAGGACGCGTTCGGCGCCCTGTGGGCCGGGCGGGTGGAGAGCGACGGGTTCAACGGGCTGGTCCTGACCGCCGGTCTGACCTGGGAGCAGGCCGAGATCCTGCGCGTCTACGCCAGGTACCTGCGCCAGGCGGGCACCACGTTCAGCCAGGAGTACATCGAGCGGGTGCTGATGGGCAACGTGCGGCTCGCGCGGTTGCTGGTGCGCCTGTTCGAGGCCAGGCTCAACCCCCGGCGCCCGGCGGAGGTCCGCACGGACCTGGCCGACGCGCTGCACGAGGAGATCCTCGCGGCCCTGGACGAGGTGGCCTCCCTGGACGAGGACCGGATCCTGCGGGCCTACCTGGAGATGATCGGGGCCACGCTCCGGACCAACTACTTCCAGCGGGTCGGCGGCGAGCGCAAGCCGTACGTCAGCCTGAAGCTGGACTCGCCGTCGATCAGCGTGCTGCCGCTGCCCCGGCCGAAGTTCGAGGTGTTCGTCTACTCGCCCCGGGTCGAGGGTGTTCACCTGCGGTTCGGCAAGGTCGCGCGGGGTGGGTTGCGCTGGTCGGACCGGATGGAGGACTTCCGCACCGAAGTGCTCGGGCTGGTGAAGGCGCAGATGGTGAAAAACACCGTCATCGTTCCCACCGGCTCCAAGGGTGGCTTTGTCGTCAAAAATCCGCCGAAGTCGGGATCGCGGGAGGACACCCTGGCCGAGGGCATCGCCTGCTACCGGATGTTCATCTCCGGGCTGCTCGACCTCACGGACAACCTCGTCGACGGCCAGGTCGTCCCGCCCGCCGACGTGGTCAGGCACGACGAGGACGACACCTACCTGGTGGTCGCCGCGGACAAGGGCACCGCGACGTTCTCCGACATCGCCAACGCCGTGTCCAAGGAGTACGGCTTCTGGCTGGGCGACGCCTTCGCCTCCGGCGGCTCGATCGGCTACGACCACAAGGCCATGGGCATCACCGCCCGGGGCGCCTGGGAGTCGGTCAAGTACCACTTCCGCACGACCGGTGTCGACATCCAGAACACCGACTTCACCGTGGCCGGAATCGGCGACATGTCCGGTGACGTGTTCGGTAACGGCATGCTGCTCTCCCAGCACATCCGGCTGGTCGCGGCGTTCGACCACCGGCACGTCTTCGTCGACCCCCACCCGGACGTCGCCCGGAGCTACGCCGAGCGCGCCCGGCTGTTCGCGCTGCCCCGCAGCTCATGGGCCGACTACGACGCTTCGCTGATCTCCACCGGAGGTGGCGTCTGGCCCCGTACGGCCAAGTCGATCCCCATCTCCGCGCAGATGCGCGCCGTGCTCGGCCTCGACGACGACGTGATGTCGCTGGCCCCGGCCGACCTGATCAGCGCCATCCTGCGAGCCCCGGTCGACCTGCTGTGGAACGGCGGCATCGGCACCTACGTCAGGGCGTCGAGCGAGTCCAACGCCGACGTCGGCGACAAGGCCAACGACGGCCTGCGGGTCACCGCCGCCGAGCTGCGCTGCAAGGTGATCGGCGAGGGCGGCAACCTGGGCTTCACCCAGCTCGCCCGGATAGAGTTCGCGCTCAACGGCGGGCTGATCAACACCGACTTCATCGACAACTCCGCCGGTGTGGACACCTCCGACCACGAGGTCAACATCAAGATCCTCCTGGACCGGGCGATCCGGGAGGGGGATCTCACCGACAAGCGGCGCAACCAGCTCTTCCTCGACATGACCGGCGAGGTGGCCCAGCTGGTCCTGCGTGACAACTACGACCAGAACGTGGTTCTGGCCGCCGCCCGCGAGCAGGCGGCCGACATGCTGCACATCCACTCGCGCCAGCTGCGCAAGCTGGAGCGGGCCGGCCTGCTCAACCGGGAGCTGGAGTTCCTGCCGTCGGACAAGACGCTCGCCGAGCGCCGTCAGGCCGGGCTCGGACTCACCGCGCCGGAGTTCTCGGTGCTGCTGGCCTACACCAAGCTGGTGACCGACGCCGAGATCCTCGCCTCCGACCTGCCGGACGATCCCTACCTGGCGTCCTGGCTGGTGTCCTACTTCCCCTCGGCACTGCGCGACGGGGAGGTTCGCGCCTACATGGACACCCACCCGCTCCGGAGGGAGATCATCACCACCGGTGTGGTGAACGATCTGGTCAACTCCAGCGGGACCACCTTCATGTTCCGCCTCGGTGAGGAGAGCGGCGCGTCCACTCCCGACATCGCCCGCGCCTACCTGGTGACGCGCGAGGTCTTCGACCTGCCCAGCCTCTGGCGCCAGATCGAGGAGCTGGACAACAAGGTCGACACCTCCGCCCAGATCGCCATGGAGCTGGAGGCCCGCAAGCTCGTCGAGCGGGGCACCAGGTGGCTGCTGGGCAACCGGCGCCCGCCGCTGGACCTGGCCTCCACGGTCGACTTCTTCGCCAAGAGCATGAACGGCCTGCTGCCGCACCTGCCCAAGCTGCTGACCGGGGCCGACCTGGTCGCGTTCGAGGAGCGGCGCGACGGCTTCGTCTCCCGGGGCGTCCCCGCCGAGCTGGCCGAGCGCGTCGCCGCGATGGTGCCCGCCTACTCCACCTTCGATCTGGTCGAGGCGGCCGCGCGCACCGACAGGCCGGTGCACGACGTCGCCGAGGTCTACTTCGACCTCGCCGACCGGCTTCAGCTCTCCAGGCTGCGCGAGCGCGTCATCGCGCTGCCCAGGGACAGCCGCTGGAACTCCATGGCGCGGGCCGCGCTCCGCGACGATCTCTACGCCGCGCACGCGGCGCTCACCCACAACGTCCTGGTGCACAGCGCGCCGGGGCTGTCGCCCGAGGAGCGTCTGGCACGCTGGGCCGAGGCCAACTCGGCCGCGGTCTCGCGGGCGAAGCAGACCCTGTCGGAGATCTGGGAGAGCGACAACTTCGACCTCGCGACCCTGTCGGTGGCGCTGCGCGCGATCCGCACGCTGGCGGCCACCGTCAACCTCCCGCACGCCGAGGCGTGAGCCGCCCGCCCGGGTCCCTCGCGGGGGACCCGGGCGGACCGGTCAGCTCACGATGACCTTCGTGAGGCCGCCCAGGTAGCCGATGACCCTGGCGGGCCGGCCGCTGTCCTTGGCCGGGACCGTGCTCACGTACAGCTGCGTCTCCACGGTGCGCAGTTCCTCACGGATGAAGCTCTCGGTCGTCAGCTTCCTGGCGTCCGGCGGGATACGGGCGTCCGACGCGCACGGATCGATCTTGACGCTCCTGGTCGTCGTCCTGATCAGCGAGTAGACGACCAGCGCGCCGCCGTCGGTGGTGCGCAACGCGTGCACCGGGTAGCTGCTCGCGGCGAAGATCGAGTCGTAGCCCAGGCACGCGCTCTTCCCGTCCCTGCGCCGCTTCGCGATCTCGTCGGCGAAGCCGGTCGTGTGCGGGCTCTTCTCGATCAGCCCGGCCGCGAACCCCCGCTCGCCCTCCTCGGCCGAGGTCGCGTGCAGCGGGGCCATGAGCCGCGGGCTGATCGCCACGGTCGCGTCATCCTCGCCCAGCGACGTCACGTACCCGTCGGCGTCCTTGGTGATCTCGGGGGGCCGGGTGCCCTCATCGAGCAGCGAGGTCGAGCTGAGCCGCCAATCCTCCCCGGGTGACCGCATGAGGGTCAGCACGGCGGTGCGGACCCCGCCGGAGGGCTCCCTGCGGTCCACGATCGCGGCGAACCAGAGGGGACCGTCCTGCCCACGCGGGACCAGCAGCTCGGGGGTGCCCCACGTGTACGAGGGGAGTGCCCCGGCGGAGCCGTTGAAGGCCGCCACCGTGAGGGCCTCCTGCCCGTCGCGGGTCTGCTCCCGCATGAGCCTGCGGTCGGCGTCCAGGTGCGGCGTCGCCGCACCCAGCACCCCGTCGGCGCCCAGGATGCCGGCCAGGGCCTTCGCCGCCTCGTCGAGCGTGACCGGAGGCGCTGGGAGCGACGGCGCCGTCGTGGGGCGGGCGGCCGACGTGTCACCGGCCGGAGATCCCGACGGGCTCCGCCCCGGCCGCGCGTCACCGGAGACGGAACGGGGATCGGAACACGCCGCGGTCGCGGCGGCCAGTGCCAGCGCGAGCGCGAGCACGCCCCTTCGCCTGCGTCCGCGCACGTCCACCTCCCGATGCTCCCCGATGCGGGCCATGCTAGCCATGGTGGGGGAGAGTGCCGTACACGATCGGGTGCGAAGGTCGCGTACCCTTTACAGACGTGGCACTCATCGATCCGGCAGAACAGATCAACGAGCTTACCGGGACGCTGAACAGCATCCAGGACGTGCTCGACCTCGGCGCGATTCGCAAGCAGATCGAGGAGCTGGAGGATCAGGCCGCCGCGCCGGACCTGTGGAACGACCAGGAGCGTGCCCAGAAGGTCACCAGCAAGCTCTCCTACCTCCAGGGCGAGGTCAACAGGGTCGAGTCGCTGGGGCGGAGGCTGGACGACCTCTCAGTCCTGTACGAGCTGGCCGCCTCCGAGGACGACGAGGACACCCAGCAGGAGGCCGACCGCGAGCTGGCGTCCCTGAAGAGCGACATCGGCGCGCTGGAGGTCCGCACCCTGCTGTCCGGCGAGTACGACGCCCGCGAGGCGGTCGTCACCATCCAGTCCCAGGCCGGTGGCGTGGACGCCGCCGACTGGGCCCAGATGCTCCAGCGGATGTACCTGCGGTGGGCCGAGCGCAAGGGCTACCCGACGGACATCTACGAGACCTCCTACGCGGAGGAGGCCGGGATCAAGTCGACGACCTTCACGGTCAAGGCGCCGTACGCGTACGGCACCCTCCGCGGCGAGCACGGCACGCACCGCCTGGTCCGCATCAGCCCGTTCGACAACCAGGGCCGCCGCCAGACCTCCTTCGCGGGCGTCGACGTGGTGCCGGTCGTCGAGACGACGGACCACATCGACATCAACGAGGACGATCTGCGTGTCGACGTCTACCGCTCCTCGGGCCCCGGCGGCCAGGGCGTCAACACGACCGACTCCGCGGTCCGGCTGACCCACCTGCCCACCGGCATCGTGGTCTCCTGCCAGAACGAGCGCTCGCAGCTGCAGAACAAGGCGACCGCGATGGCGGTCCTGCAGTCCAAGCTGCTGGAGCGCAAGCGGCAGGAGGAGGCGGCGGCGCTGAACGAGATCCGGGGCGAGTCGACCACGTCGTGGGGCACCCAGATCCGCAACTACGTGCTGCACCCCTACCAGATCGTCAAGGACCTGCGGACGGGCGCCGAGGCGGGCAACCCGGGCGCGGTGCTCGACGGAGACCTGGACGGCTTCATCGAGGCCGAGATCCGCTGGACCCGCCGCCAGGAGGCGGGCGTCGAGGGCGGCTAGGCCGCGTGCTCGCCTCACGGACGCCCAGGCGCCCGTGAGGCCGTTGTCCCCCAGGGACGCCGTCAGGTCCCGCTGAGGTGTCTCAGGGCCAGGGTGAGGAAGAAGAGCACGATCAGCACCAGGGCGATGAACGCGGGGGTCATGCCGCCGAGGCCGTGGTGGTGCTGAGCGCGGTACGCGCGGCAGCGAGGGCAGCGGCCCTCGGCCACGGGGTGAGCACACCCCGCGCAGACCAGGTCTTCACAGCTCATGCCGTCCTCCCTCTTCGAGGTCAGAACCACTTTATCCGGTCGTTACCGGGCGCCGAATCGTTTTGTTTCCGTTATGGACGTTCCATGCCAGTCTTCCCCCTAGACTGGGCTCCGGCCAACCGGAACGTCGATCAAGCGTAAATGACCGGCGCCCCCCGACCGGCGAGAGGTGGAAGTGGCCCTCTGCCACTCCTGCGACCGTCCTACCCCCTAGACTGGCATGCCGTGATGCGCCCGTGATCCATTTTGATAATGTCACCAAGGTCTACGCGAACCAGAACCGGCCCGCGCTGGACCACGTCAGCGTCGATGTCGACAAGGGCGAGTTCGTGTTCCTCGTTGGCCCCTCGGGGTCCGGGAAATCGACCTTTCTCCGCCTGGTCCTGAAGGAGGAGCGCCCCAACTCGGGCGCGATCCACGTGGCCGGCAAGGACCTCGCCCGACTGTCCAACTTCAAGATCCCGCACCTGCGCCGCCGGATCGGTTGTGTCTTCCAGGACTTCCGGCTGCTCCCGAACAAGAACGTGTATGAAAATGTCGCGTTCGCTCTGGAGGTGATCGGCAAGCCACGGCGTTTCATCCGTAAGGTGGTCCCCGAGGTCGTCGAGCTCGTCGGCCTTGAAGGCAAGGCACACCGAATGCCCGACGAGCTGTCCGGTGGCGAGCAGCAGCGGGTCGCGATGGCCCGGGCGTTCGTCAACCGGCCGATGATCCTGCTGGCCGACGAGCCGACCGGAAACATCGACCCCGCGACGAGCATCGGCATCATGAAGGTGCTCGACCGGATCAACCGGACCGGCACCACGGTCGTCATGGCCACGCACGACGCGGCCATCGTCGACTCCATGCGCAAGCGGGTGGTGGAACTGGAGGACGGCAAGATCGTCCGTGACCAGTCGCGGGGCGTGTACGGCCAGGCGTACTGACACCAGGACCGGAAAGAGCGACAGGAAGAGCATGCGGGCAAACTTCATCTTCTCCGAGGTCTGGATCGGCCTCCGCCGCAACCTCACGATGACCATCGCGGTCATCGTGACCGTGGCGATCGGCATGGCGTTGCTGGGCGTCGGTCTGATGATCAACTCCCAGATCTCCAGCATGAAGGACTTCTGGGCGGACAAGGTCGAGGTCTCGGTCTTCCTGTGCAAGAAGAACGACCCCTTCCCGCAGTGCAAGGGCAGTGGCGGCGTCAACGCCCAGGAGCAGGCCGAGCTGAAGGCGACCATCGAGGCCATGCCGCAGGTCGAGCAGGTCACCGTGGAGAACGCGGCCGAGGCCTACAAGAACTTCCGGGACCAGAACGCCAACAACACGGTGTTGCTCTCCGCCATCCAGGTCGAGGACATGCCCGAGTCGCTGCGGGTCAAGCTCAAGGACCCGGAGGCCTACGGGCCGGTGATCGAGGCGGTCAAGGGCGCCCCGGGAGTCTCCAACGTGGTCAACCAGAAGGAGCTCCTGGAGAAGTTCTTCGGGCTGCTGGAGAAGCTCCGCTGGGCCGCTCTCATCGTGGCGATCATCCTGGTCTTCGCGGCCACCCTGCTGATCGGCAACACCGTCAGGCTCTCGGCGTACAACCGCAGGCGTGAGACCGGCATCATGCGCCTGGTGGGTGCCTCCAACCTCTACATCCAGCTCCCGTTCGTGATGGAGGGCGTCATCGCCGGCCTGATCGGTGGTGTGGTGTCCGCGGTGATGCTGATCGTCAGCAAGGTCTTCCTCTTCGACGGGGTGCAGCTCTACCTCTCTCCCAACAGCCAGCTCTCCTGGGAGACGGTCGCCTCGGTGATCAGTCTCACCATGGTCATCGGTGTGTTCATCTGTGTGCTGGCCTCCTTCGTCACGCTCCGCCGCTACCTGCGGGTGTGACACCCCCCTGCCCCTCCAGGACCGTCGCGCGGGCGCCCGGCGCCCGCGCGCCGCTCTCGGGCGCGGTTCGCGGCTCCGCTGACCGGTAGGCTCAAGACATGCCACGTGAGACCGGGCGGAAGGTAATCGCCCAGAACAAGCGTGCCTGGCACGACTACCACATCGAGGACACCTACGAGGCTGGTCTTGTGCTCCAGGGCACGGAGGTCAAGTCGCTGCGGCTCGGCCGCGCCTCCCTCCTCGACGGGTACGCCGTCATCAAGGACGGCGAGGCATGGTTGATCAACGTCCACATCCCCGAATACACCATGGGTACCTGGACCAACCATGCCGCACGCCGATCCCGCAAGCTCCTGCTGCACCGCAAGGAGATCGACAAGCTGGTCGCCAAGACCAAGGAGGGCGGCCTGACCCTGGTGCCGCTCGCCATCTACTTCAAGGACGGCAGGGCCAAGATCGAGATCGGCCTCGCCAAGGGAAAGAAGGACTGGGACAAGCGGCAGACGCTGGCCGAGAACCAGGCCAAGCGGGAGATGGCACGCGCGCTCAGGCACAGGAACAGATGACGGTGCGAGGAAGGGCCAGGCGTGCCGCCTCCGCGGCGCTCGCGCTGGCGGTGACGGCTCCCATGCTGTCCGCCTGCTTCGAGGAGCCCTCGGCCCACGAGGCGGTGCGCGACTTCCTGATCGGCTGGCAGACGGGCGACTACGCCGCGGCGGCCAAGCGCACCGACGGCGATGAGAAGGTTGTCAGCAAGGCGCTCGAAGACGCCAAACTCCAGCTGGACGCGGCCTCGTTCCGCTTCAACGTCAAGAGCATGCGGCGCGCCGCGGACGAGGTCGAGGCCGACTTCGACGCCGAGGTCGACCTGGGGGAGAACAACCCCCTGTGGGAGTACGAGGGCAAGCTCCCGCTGCACCTGGTCGACGGCAACTGGAAGGTGCGCTGGTCGCCCAGCGTTCTCCACCCCCAGCTGCGCGAGGGGCAGCGGTTCGCCGTGAAGGTCACCCCCGAGGGGCGTCAGCCGATCCTCGACCGCAACCGCGACCCGCTGCAGGAGAAGGCCATCCTGCACGTGGCGAGCGTGATTCCGGCCAATCTGAAGAACGACGAGGCGGACAAGCTCTGCCAGCGGCTCTCCAAGATCACTGGATTTCCGCATGACCGCCTGCTGAGCCGGATCCGTTCCGCCCAGCCCAACCTCCAGGTCCCGCTGGTCACCTTCGGCCGTACGAAGTTCGGGCAGCTCCGCGCCCAGCTGGAGGCGATCCCCGGCATCATCCTCTCCCAGCAGGAGCAGTCGGTCGCCCCCGCCTCGCCCACCCAGATCGTCGGCACCGTCACCGCCGTCACCCCCGAGACCGAGCAGCAGCTCGGCGGTCCGCAGCGGGCCGGGGACACGGTCGGCAGGGCCGGTCTGCAGAAGGCGTACCAGGAGAACCTGACCGGCTCGACCGACACCCGTGTGATCACTGTCGATCTCAAGACGCTCAAGGTGACCGAGCTCAAGAAGTGGCGGCCCGACCGTTCCACCTCGCCGGTGCAGACCACGCTCGACCGCGCCCACCAGAAGGCGGCCGACAGCGCGCTGCTGGGCGGGTCCGGCATGATGGTCGCGGTTCAGGCCTCGACCGGCGACATCCTGGCGGTGTCCAGCACCAACGAGTACAACCAGGAGAAGCACGCCCTCGCCGGGAGGTTCCCCGCGGGGACCACGTTCTCCATCATGTCCGTCGAGGGCATGCTCAAGGCGCGGATCAGCCCCAAACAGAAGCTGGCCTGCCCCGCGGACAGGACCGTCGCCGGTGTCGCGTTCCATCAGGAGGGTGCGCCCATCGGGGTGACGCCGACCCTTCAGGCCAACTTCGCCACCGGTTGCGTGACCGCGCTCGCCTCGCTGGCCCGCAGGATCGACGGCTCCGAACTGGCGTCCGCCGCCGCGAAGTTCGGCATCGAGGCGCCCTGGGCCCTGCCGTTGAAGGGGTTCAGCGGTTCCATGAGGCCGCTCAAGAACGACGCCGCCACGGCGAAGGCACTCGCCGGGCAGAACGTGCTGGTCAGCCCGCTCTCCATGGCGCTGGTCGCCGGGGCGGTCGCCTCGGGCACCTGGCGTCCGCCGGTTCTGGTCACCGACCCTCGGACCACCGATCCCACGACGGAGACCGAGCCCTACAAGGCGCCCGATCCGATCAAACTGGACGACAAGACCGTCGACACCCTCCGCACCTTCATGCGCAGTGGCGTGACCGCGGGCTCGGCACGCGCCGCCGCGGCTCCCGGCGACCCCGTCCACGGCATCACGGCCGTCGCCTCGCAGAACCGCAAGCCGTTCGCCTGGTTCGTGGGATGGCAGGGAGACGTGGCCGTCGCCGTGCTGATGCAGAGTCCCGACCCCACGGCAGGTGCGGCCGCCGCGGGACGCTTCTTCCAGGGGCTCCACGCTGGGCTGTGATCTCCCGGAATATTCTTTTCACCCTGAGCAACCGCAGGGTGCCTCGTTTGCGTCCTTCTAAGTGACCGGGCACCGCTTGGGGGGTTGCGGGCTCGGTCGCTGTGATGAGATCAGGGCCTCATCTCGGGGGAGGCCCTGCCCGTCAGGACCGGCTCGACCCTGCCGGTCGACCCCGGGGACGCTCGCGATTCGCGGGCGTCCCCGGGGTTTCGGTGTTCCCGGCCCGGTGCCCGCACTCCGCCGCGCCCCCACCGCCTCGCCCGGCGCACCGGGCGGGAATTCGATTGGCGTTACCTCTGTTGTAACAGGTATCTTCGGATAGCTCGCCCCCTCGGGGGCGGGTTGAAAATTCAACAGGGGGGTGACTGGTTTCGACTTTGGCTTTGCAAGCCAGGTGAAGCGGGTCGAGGACTGCGGACATAACCTCGTTAACACTGTGACCGCGACCAATAAGTGCCAATAAGACGCACTCCGAAGTCAGCCAGGGCAACCTGGCACTCGCCGCCTAAGCAGCGAGTGACTTCTGCCGGCCCGGGAGCGCCTCCGGCCCGGATCCGGCATCGCTAGGAGGCTCAACCGATCGACCCGGCCACGGGGAAGATCGGGAAATCTTACAGTGGCTGAGCCCGTCGGCGACTTGCCTGCGTGATTGCCGGGGCTGAGAAAAGCACAGCAGGCTGCACCCGGAGAAGCCCTGTCTTGGAGTTGAAGGACGCGGGTTCGATTCCCGCCACCTCCACCCCCGTTCCGCGCTCGAACCGTGCGGAACAGATCGCCGAAGGGCGGTCGGGGCGGCGACCTCGCCGCCCCGACCGCCCTTCGTTCATGCGGGCCTTCGTTCATGCGGGACGTCCGCTGTCAGCACGGTGATCTCGTCCTCGTCGGGAGCGCCGCCGCCGGATGTGGCGGACTCGCGCGCCGGGATTCCTTTCGCACTCGGCGGCGGTTCTCCCGGGCCTAGATGGTGAGCGAGCTCTCGATGCGAAGCGGCGGCGCGGCGGAGCGTGCGGAGCGGGGCGTTCAGGACACGTCGACCCAGTTGAGGGTGCGTTCGACTGCCTTCTTCCAGCCGGCGTAGCCGACGGCCCGCTGCTCCTCGGACCACTGCGGCTCCCAGCGGCGGCCCTCCTGCCAGTTCTGTTTGAGCTCGTCCTTCGACTTCCAGAAGCCGACGGCCAGCCCCGCCGCGTAGGCGGCCCCCAGCGCGGTCGTCTCGGCCACCACGGGCCTGGAGACGGGTACGCCGAGCAGGTCGGCCTGGATCTGCATGCACAGGTTGTTGGCGGTGACGCCGCCGTCGACCCGCAGGACGTCGAGGGTGACGCCGGAGTCCTGCCGCATCGCCTCGACCACGTCGCGGCTCTGGTAGCAGATCGCCTCCAGGGTGGCCCGCGCGAGGTGGGCGTTGTTGTTGAAGCGCGACAGGCCGACGATCGCGCCCCGGGCGTCCGACCGCCAGTACGGCGCGAAGAGGCCGGAGAAGGCGGGCACGAAGTAGACGCCGCCGTTGTCCTCGACCTGCCGGGCGAGCGACTCGCTCTGCGCCGCCCCCGAGATGATGCCGAGCTGGTCGCGGAGCCACTGCACGGCGGAGCCGGTCACGGCTATGGAACCCTCCAGCGCGTACACCGGCGGCTCCTCACCGAAGCGGTAGCAGACGGTGGTGAGCAGGCCGTGTTTCGAGCGGACCAGCTCGGTGCCGGTGTTGAGCAGCAGGAAGTTGCCGGTGCCGTAGGTGTTCTTGGCCTCGCCCACCTCGAAGCAGACCTGTCCGACGGTGGCGGCCTGCTGGTCGCCCAGGTCACCGGAGAGCGGGACCTCGCCACGTAGCGGGCCGCCCCTCCTGGTGGTGCCGTACAGACCGGGGTGGGAGGAGGGGGCGATGGCCGGCAGCATCCGGCGGGGGATGCCGAAGAACGACAGCAGCTCGTCGTCCCAGTCGAGGGTCTCCAGGTCCATCAGCATCGTGCGGCTGGCGTTGGTGGGGTCGGTGACGTGCACGCCGCCGTCGGTACCGCCGGTGAGATTCCACAGCAGCCAGGTGTCGGTGTTGCCGAAGATCGCCTCTCCGGCCTCGGCCGCCTCGCGTACCCCGTCCACGTTCTCCAGGATCCACTGGATCTTGCCGCCGGAGAAGTACGTCGCCGGGGGGAGGCCCGCCCTGTGCCGGATGACGTCGCCCCTGCCGTCGCGGTCCAGGGCCGAGGCGATCCGGTCGGTGCGGGTGTCCTGCCAGACGATCGCGTTGTGGTACGGGCGTCCGGTGGTCCGGTTCCAGACCACCGTGGTCTCGCGCTGGTTGGTGATGCCGAGCGCGGCGAGGTCGGCGGCGACCAGGCCCGCCCTGTTCAGCGCCGTCTCGATCACCGCCCTGGTGCGCTCCCAGATCTCCGTGGGGTTGTGCTCGACCCACCCCGCCCGCGGCAGGATCTGCTCGTGTTCGAGCTGGTGCCGGGCGATCTCGTTGCCGCCGTGATCGAAGATCATGAAACGGGTGCTCGTCGTGCCCTGGTCGACCGCTCCGACGAAGTCAGGCATTGCGTGGTGCCTCCTTGGTGAGACTCTCCGGGGATCTGCTGCTGTTCCTACCCGCGGTCGCCGCGCGCCCGTTCAGGGGTGGCGCGGGTCTTCGGGCGTTACGCGCCCCACCTCGGGGCCGGTCTCCTCGGAAGGAAGGAATCTGGCCACCAGGATCTCGTAGAGGAACGCCCCGATCAGCCCCCCGATGAGGGGCGCCACGATCGGCACCCAGAAGTAGAGCTGCCCGTACTGGTCCTGCCAGGCGGTCTCGTACCCGGTCAGGAACGAGGCGAGCCGCGGTCCGAAGTCGCGGGCGGGGTTGATGGCGTAGCCGGCGTTGCTGCCCCAGGCCATGCCGATGGCCACGACCACCAGGCCGATCACGAAGGGGGCGAGGTTGGCCATGGGTGCCGTGTTGCGCGTGTCGGAGAGGGCGAAGACGAGCAGGAGCAGGATGGCGGTGCCGATCACCTGGTCGCGGAAGGCGCCCCAGGTGCCGACGGGCAGGGAACCGTTGCCCGGCAGGGTCGAGAAGACGCCCTGGGTCTTGATGGTGAGCCCGGGGTCGGCCTTCTCCAGCACCTCGCCGTAGTTGAAGCGGACGATGAGCGCCGCCACGAACGCGCCCGCGGTCTGCGCCAGGCAGTACGGCAGGACCTTGTGCCAGGAGAAGCCCTTGAAAGCGGCCAGCGCGACGGTGACGGCGGGGTTGATGTGGGCGCCACTGGTGCGCGCCGAGACGTAGACGCCCAGCGTCACCCCGAGCCCCCATGCCCAGGCGATGCTGTCGTGGTCGCCGACCCCGGCCGCCACGACCTGGGCCACCACCGCGACCCCGAACAGGATCAGCACCAGGGTGCCGGTGAACTCGGCCGCCATCTCGCCGAGAAGCCCGCGGCCCCTCAGCTGCTCCGCCATCTCTCCTCCTTGCGATGCCGTCCGGATCCTGCTCGGATGCCCGGACGGTAGGTGCGAAATAGCGGGAGGTCAACGGTAGCGTGACTGAATTATTGAATAATGGTCAACAAAATGAGTCATCGGTAACACCGCTAAATACCGGACGATGCCTGTCACCCGCGGCTTCCACACCGGGTGAGAATCCCGCTGCCGATCGATTTCCCGCGGCGGACGCCCCTTCTGGGCGGGGCCGGTGCGACGCGGAAAGGGCAGGGCCCGCGCGATGTCGCCGAAAGTGGCTCCGGCGCGAACCTTTGCCAGTGGCGGAGGTCAACCCGCAGGTCAGAGGGGGATGAGAAGCGTATCGTCAGCGCGCTTGGAGGATTCGATGGGCCGTCTCAGAATAGCCAGGGTCGGTGTGGTGGTCGTCGCGGCAGGAGTCGTGCTGGCCGGATGCGGATCGGGACAGGACGAGGCCGACGAGCAGAAGGCGAAGCTGGCCGCCGCGGCCAAGGCGTCGGCCGCCGCGGCGGCCTCGCAGGCCAACCTCCTCAAGACCAGGACGGCGGCCGCCGCCAAGGTCAAGGCCAACGAGCTCGGTCAGGTCCCCGTTCTCATGTACCACCGGGTGGTCGACAAGCCCGCGACCCAGGACGACCGCACTCCCAAACAGTTCCGCACCGAGCTGGAGCGGCTGGCCAGGGAGGACTACGTGCCCGTCACCGCGGCCGAGTTCGTCACCGGGCGCATCGACATCCCGGCGGGCAAGCATCCCGTCGTCCTCACCTTCGACGACTCCTCACCCTCGCAGTTCGAGCTGGACGGAACGGGTGTCCCCCGGCCGAACACCGCGGTCGCGATCCTGCAGAGCGTCGCCAAGGCCCACCCCGGCTTCCGCCCGGTCGGCACGTTCTATGTCACGCGCGACATGTTCGGCAAGCAGACGCCCGAGGAGGGGGCGCAGATGCTCCTCTGGCTCACCGACAAGGGCTTCGACATCGGCAACCACACCCGCGACCACCTCAACCTGCGGGGCAAGGAGAAGAAGGCGGTGAACGCGGAGGTGGCGGCGGGCCACCGGCTCATCACCGGGCTGATCAAGACGCCCCCGGTCACGCTGGCGCTGCCGTACGGCAACCAGCCCGACACCAAGGAGTGGGGCCTCAAGGGCTCCTCGGGTGATGTCTCCTACAACTACGGCGGTGTGTTCCTCGCCGGCTACACCCCCGCGCTGTCGCCGTTCAACAAGAAGTTCGACCCGCTCGGCATCCCGCGCATCCGCTCGATGGACAAGACGGGCGACTGCGCCAAGTTCTGCTCCGTGGCCTGGCTCGACTGGTTGAAGGCGAACGCCGACGAGCGTTACACCTCCGACGGCGACGCGAAGACGATCGCCTTCCCCAAGTTCAAGGCGCCCTTCGTGGCCAAGTCCTTCAGCGATCGCGTCCTGCCCTACTGAGCCCGGTCCCGCCCCGGCTCAGCTCCCGTGCAGCTCCTCAAGGGGAACGGAGAGGGTGGTCCTTGAGCCGTCGGGGCGCAGGATCTCGACCTTCGCGTCCTCGCCGGGCTTGAGGGACGACAGGACCGTCGACAGGTCCTGGGTCGACGGGGTGGGCGTGCCGTTGATCGAGATGATCAGGTCTCCGGCCTTGAGTCCCGCCCGCTGCGCGCCGCTGTTCTTCAGCACCCGTACGACGCTGACGCCCGCGGGCTCCCCGCTCATGTCGATCACGGTCCGTACCACGACACCGAGCGCGGCCCGGTGGGTGTTGGTGACCTTGCCGTTCCTGATGATCTGCGTGGCGATGTCCTTGACGGTGTTGGAGGGGATCGCGAAGCCGATGCCCGCGGCCTGGGCGTTACCGAGTTCGGGGTTGACGGCGGTCAGGGTCGGCACGCCGATGACCTCGCCCGCGAGGTCGACCAGGGCGCCGCCACTGTTGCCCGGGTTGATCGGCGCGGAGGTCTGGATGGCCCCGCTGATCGTCGCCCCGGGCGAGTTGTCGTTCGAGGGCTCGGTGACGGTGCGGCCGAGCGCGGAGATGATCCCGTTGGTGACACTGCCGGACAGGCCCAGCGGGTTTCCCATGGCCATCACGATCTGGCCGACCCGCAGCTTGGCGGAGTCGCCGAAGACGGCGGGCTTCAGCCCGGTCGGGTCGTCCACCTTGATCACGGCCAGGTCGCCCAGCTCGAACGAGTTGATCAGTCTGGCCGTCCGGGGGGTGCCTCCCGTGGCGAGCGCGACCTCGAATCGCCTGCTGTTCCTGACCACGTGGGCGTTGGTGACGATGTGCCCGGCGGTGTCGAACACGACCCCCGAGCCGAGGCTCTCCCTCGTGGTGATCTGCACGATGGACGGCAGTGCACTGGTGATGATCTGCTCGTAGGCGGTCTCCAGGGAACCGAGTCCGCTTCCGGGAGCGGGTGTGGCCCCGGGCGGGCCTCCCGGGGAGGCGCCGACAGAGGCACCGACGGAGGTACTCGCTGAGACGCTGGGTGAGCCGGCCGTCCCGGGTGGTTGCAGACTCATGCCCTGGCCGCAGCCCGCGAGCGTCATGACGGCGGTCGCAAGCAACGCGACGCCTGTCTTTGATCGTCCCATGCATGGGTATCTTCCCAGCTCAGGCAGGAAGATACGTCTCGCGAAGGCCGCTGCGGCTGAGCTTGCCGGTGGGGGTGCGCGGCAGCCGGTCGCGATATTCGATCACCCGGGGGTGCTTGAGGCGTGCCAGCCGGGCCGCGCAGTGGGCCAGCAACTCGCCGGTGAGGTCCGCGCCGGGCACGGCGTCCGCCGAGGGCTGGACCAGCGCGACGACGCGCTGGCCCCATTCGGGGTCGGGTACGCCGATCACGGCGACGTCCGCCACCGAGGGGTGTTCCTGGAGTACCGCCTCGATCTCGGCGGGGTAGATGTTGACCCCGCCGGAGATGATCAGGTCGGTGCGCCGGTCGCAGAGGAACAGGTAGCCGTCGGTGTCCAGATAGCCGATGTCGCCGGGGGTGTAGAGATGACCGCGCATCGCCGAGGCGGTCTTGGACGGGTCCTGGTGGTACTCGAAGCGGTTGATGCCGCCGATGTAGACCAGGCCCGGCTCGCCGGGCGGGAGCTCGTCACCGTCGTCGCCGACGACGGTGAACTCCATGCCGTCGATGGCCCGGCCGACCGTGCCGGGCCGCTGTAGCCACTCCGCCGAGGAGACCATGGTGACCACGGCGGCCTCGGTCGAGCCGTAGTACTCCCACAGCACGGGGCCGAGCCAGTCGATCATCGCCTGCTTGGTGGCGGGTGGGCAGGGGGCGGCGCCGTGAAAGAGACGTGTTAACGATGATAAATCGTGCTTTGTTCTTACGGAGGCGGGCAGGGCCAGCAGCCGGTGGAACATGGTCGGCACCATGAAGGCGTTGGTCACCCGGTGCCGCTCGATGAGCGCCAGTGTCTCCGCGGCGTCGAACCGCTCGGTCACCACCACCGTGTGGCCGAAGTGCAGGGCCATCATCGTCTGCCCGTACGGCGCGGAGTGGTAGAGCTGCGACAGTAGTAGGTGCACCCCGCCGGATTCGAGCCCGAAGTGCCGCCAGCTCTTGCGCATCAGGATCGGGTGGAGGCCTTCCGGGGTCAACTCGATCAGCCGCCGCCGTACGCCCTTGGGCCTGCCGGTGGTGCCCGAGGTGTAGAGCATCATCGACCCGGCCCTGCGTCCCTCGGGCGGGGTGGTCGGCCGCCCCTCGGCGAGGGCACCGGTCTCCACGAACCCGCCCGGCACGGCGTGCCCGTACCGCTCGGAGCCGACCACCACCCGCGCGGCGCAGTCGGTGATGATGTAGCCGATCTCCTCGGCGGTGTAGTGCCAGTTCACCGGGATGTGATAGGCGCCGATCTGGTACGTCGCGAGCATCATCGTGATCGCGTCGATCCCGTTGGGCAGGACCGTCACGACCGTGTCGCCGGGCCGGGTACCGCGCGCCAGAAGGCCGTACGAGACCTGGTTGACCCGATCGTGCAGCTCGCCGTAGGTCACGTTGTCGCCCGCGACGACGGCGACACGTCCGGGATCGGCCGTTGCGATCTCGTAGAAGCCCCTCATAGCCGCGACCATACAGAACGACATTCTGTTCATGGAAGGGGAAAGGCGGTTACCTGGGCTGATGCACATCCCGTGGCCGAAGCGTAATAAACGACGATGCGTCGAATCTTTCCCAGGTGACATACCCTGACGCGTATGGCGGACGTCGGCGGTAACTCCTCCGGGCGCTCTAACGAGAGATATATCCCCTCATATGACGCGCCCACGGCTCCCATTCCCGCCATTCCCGCTGAAGACGGTTCGGTCATCAGCCCTCGGGTGCCCAGAAGATTTCCCATCGGAGACGGTGAGGAGACCGTGTTGGTCTCCAGACCAACGCCGCCTGGATCGTTCCCCCACTCGCCGCCGCCCGATTCCGGCCGTTCCGACGCGACTTCCGGTGACGGGGCGGACGATCCGGGGGCGGAGACCGACCGGGTGCGCGAGTCCGGTGGACTCGGGACGATCCCGGTCAGGCGGATAGGCGGCTCCGCGGGCCCCTGGCGTCCCGACAGGGCCGGTGCTTCCGGTCGGACGGGCACGTCCGGTCAGACAGGTGCTTCCGGTCAGACAGGCGCGTCCGGTCGGGCGGGCACGGGAGACAGGGCGGACGGCGGCGTCGCGACGGGGTGGCCCGGCGCGTCACAGCGGCCCGGCGTGTTCGGCGAGCCGGGGGCGCAGGGTCAACCGGCCGGGCGGGTCCGGCCCGGCGGGCCGAGCGGAGCGGGACGGAAGTCCGATGGCCTGCTGATGCGGATCGGCGACATCCCGATCCGGGTCGCCTACAGCCTGGGTGCCGCCGTCATCACCGGCGTCATCGTGGTTCTGATCTTCATGCTCTTCTCCGGCGACGAGCCCTCGGACCCGGTGGGGGCCCGCCAGAGCGTGGCGCCCACGGTGCAGCCCTCGCCGACCGTGTCTCCGATCACGCTGCCCGCCCTGCCGGACGCGACGGCGCTGAAGGCGCTGCCGGGCACGCCGAGCGTGGTGCTGGGCGCGGTGACCGACGCCAAATCCGCGGTGACCTATGCCAGCCTGGGCAAGCCGTGGGCCGCCAAGGCCGTGCCGTCGTTCTCCGCCGGCCAGCAGGTCGGCTCGGCCGGGCTGCCGCGCACGGTCATCGCCTCGGGACCCCTGCCCGGTGCCACCCCGGTCAAGCCGCTCAAGAGCGACGCCGACTACCGCAAGGCGGCGTTGAGCGCGGTGAAGTGGACGATCCGCAACCACCACCCCGAGGGAGGCAAGGTCACCTGGACCGCCTCGCAGCGCCTGGCCACCGGCAAGGGGTGGGTGCTCGCCTACCGGGTGACCTACGAGGTCAAGGGCAAGGAGCATTCCTCCCAGGCGGCGCTCGCGGTGATCGACATCGGCCGCCGCAAGCCCTCGGTGCTCTTCGTGACCGTGCCCGACACGCGCAAGCGGCTCTGGGCCGACATCGCCCCCGTGGTGGCGAGCGTCCGCGCTCTCTGACGCACTCCTGCGGCCATGCCCGTTCGGTGAGAGCCGGGCCTTCCGCGGTCACCGGTGGGCTGCGACGGCAAGGGGGCGGCGTACCCGGGGAAGAGGGTCGCGCGTTGTGATGGAAGCACCTTCTAGAATATGGTTCTGGCATTGAATCGCGTCTGGAGGCTGTCATGGCGATCGGATTGAGCGAGGAGCACGAGGCGCTCCGGGAATCGGTGACCGGGTGGGCGGAGCGCAACATCCCGTCCGAGGTCGTGCGTGCCGTCATCGCGGCCGAGGGTGAGGAGCGCCCCGGCTTCTGGCCGGGACTGGCCGACCAGGGCCTGCTCGGCCTGCACATCCCCGAGGAGTACGGCGGCAGCGGCTACGGCCTGCTGGAGACCGCCGTCGCCGTCGAGGCCCTCGGCGAGCGCGTCGCTCCCGGGCCCTACGTTCCCACGGTGCTCGCCAGCGCCGCGATCCTCGCCTCCGACGGCAAGGCGCACGGCGAGCTGCTGCCCGGCCTCGCCGACGGCACGCTGACCGGTGCGGTCGCGCCGTTCTCCTCGATCACCGGTACCCGAGGCGAGGACGGCACCCTGACGATCGGCGGCACCGTGGATCTGGTGCTGGGCGGCGCGCTGGCCGACGTCCTGGTGCTCCCGGTGAGCACGGACCGTGGCGAGGAGTGGGTCGCGGTGGACGCCTCCGCGGCGACCGTGACGCCGGTCGGCTCGCTCGACCTCACCCGGGGCGTGGCCAAGGTCGAGCTGGACGCGGTCACCGTACCGGCCGGGCGGGTTCTCGACGGGCTGCAGGCCTCCGCGGTCCACAACCTGGCAGTGATCCTGCTCGGGGCCGAGGCGGCGGGCGTCGCCTCGTGGTGCGTGACCGCGGCCGCGGAGTACGCCAAGGTCCGCGTGCAGTTCGGCCGTCCGATCGGGCAGTTCCAGGGGGTCAAGCACAAGGCCGCCCGGATGCTCGTCGCCCTGGAGCAGGCCCGCGCGACGGTGTGGGACGCCGCCCGTGCCGCGGACGGTGGCGACGTCCCGGCGGACGAGCTGGCCTACGCCACCGCGATCGCGGGCGTGGTCGCCCCCGACGCGGCCGTGCTCTGCGCCAAGGACGCCGTGCAGATCTTCGGCGGCATCGGCTACACCTATGAGCACGACGCCCATCTGTACTACCGCCGCGCGCTGACCCTGCGCGCCCTGCTCGGCTCCTCGGCGGAGTGGGCCGAGGCGGTCGCCGAGCTGGCACTGAACGGGGTGAGCAGGGAGCTGGAGATCGAGCTGCCCGAGGAGGCCGCCGAGCTGCGCGAGAGCATCCGGGCCGAGGTCGCCGCCTTCGCCGCGCTGGAGGGCAGGGAGCAGAAGCGGGCGTTGGCCGAGGCCGGCTACGTCATGCCGCACCTGCCCAGGCCGTGGGGCCGCGACGCCAAGCCGCTGGAGCAGGTTCTCATCTTCCAGGAGCTCAAGGCCGCCGGGGTCAAGCTGCCCCAGATGATCATTGGTGCCTGGGTGGTGCCGTCGATCGCCGCGTACGGCACCCCCGAGCAGCAGGAGCGCTTCCTGCCGCCCACGCTGAGCGGCGAGATGATCTGGTGCCAGCTCTTCTCCGAGCCCGGCGCCGGCTCCGACCTCGCGTCCCTGCAGATGAAGGCCGAGAAGGTCGAGGGCGGCTGGCGGCTCAACGGCCAGAAGATCTGGACCTCGGTGGCGCACGTCGCCGAGTGGGGCATCTGCATCGCCCGCAACTCCTCGGAGGGTTCCAAGCACGAGGGCATCACCTATTTCCTCGTCGACATGAAGGGGGCCGGCGTCACCGTCAGGCCGCTCACCGAGATGACCGGCGAGAACCTGTTCAACGAGGTCTTCCTCGACGACGTGTTCGTCCCGGACGAGCTGGTCGTCGGCGAGGTGGGCCAGGGCTGGAAGGTCGCCAGGAACACCCTGTCCAACGAGCGGGTCTCGCTCTCGGGGGGTTCGGGCGGCACCGGCGCGTCCGTTCCGGACCTGCTCGGCCTGGCCGGGCGCCTCGGCCGGGAGCTGACCGCCGCCGAGCGCCAGGAGGTGGCGCGGGTCGTCTGCGAGGGGCACTCGATCGCCGCCCTCGGCCTGCGGGTGACCCTGAAGCAGCTGACCGGCGCCGAGCCCGGTGCCGACGCCTCGGTCCGCAAGCTGCTGTCCACCTCGCACGCCCAGCACGTCTCGGAGTGCGCGGTCTCGCTGCTCGGCCCCTCGGCCGTAGTCGCCGCCGACATGAAGCTCGGCGACGCCGGTTACTGGAACCGCGCCGTGCTCGCCACCCGCGCCATGACGATCTACGGCGGCACCACCGAGGTGCAGCTCAACATCATCGGCGAGCGCATGCTCGGCCTGCCCCGCGATCCCGAGCCGGGTAAGTAGTCCACAGCTCCGGATATATGCATGTATATCCGGAGCAAGCACATAAAGTCGGTCAGCATGGGCGGCGAGTGGGGCGAGACGGCGAAGCGGTTCGCGCCTGCCCTGCTCGGCCTGCTGTTCGGGCTGCTCGCTCTCGGGCCCGCTCTGGGACCGGGATTCGTGCTCAGGTACGACATGGTGTTCGTGCCCGACCCGCCGCCGGTGCTGCCCGGGGAGGGGTTTCCCCGGGCGGTGCCCAGTGACCTGGTGGTCGCGCTCCTCTCCCGGGTCGTCCCCGAACAGGTGCTCCAGAAGGTCGTGCTGCTGGGGATCTTCGTGCTGGCCGCGTCCGGCGCGGCCGCGCTGGCGCCCTCCCGGAGGCTGGGGCCCCGTCTGGCGGCGGCGGCCTTCTACAGCTGGAACGCCTACCTCGCCCAGCGGCTGCTGCTCGGCCAGTGGGCACTGCTGCTGGGAGTCGCGGGACTGCCCTGGGCGGTGCGCGCGGTGGCGCTCGGCGGGCGGTCGCGGCTGGTCGCCGCGCTGCTCCCGGCGGCGGTGGGCGGATTCCAGGCGATGCTGGTCGCCGCGCCGGCCCTGCTCGCGACGGCGGTGACAGCGCCGGTGACAGCATCGGCGACAGGGCCGGTGACAGCCGATGGAAGGTCCGCGACGCCCGCCAGGAGGGTGCGGGTCCGGCGGGTGCTGGAGGTCACGCTGGTCATGGCGGTGCTGAGCCTGCCCTGGCTGGTGCCCGCCCTGAGCAGCCGGGCCGTGACCGATCCGGCCGGGGCCTGGGCGTTCGCGGCCAGGGCCGACGGCCCACTGGGTACGGTCGGCAGCCTGCTCTCGCTGGGCGGGATCTGGAACGCCCATGCCGTCCTGCCCGGCCAGGAGACCTGGTGGTCGGCGATCGTACGGCTGCTGCTCGCCGCGGTCGCCGTCTGGGGGTTCGCTCGCCTGCCGGGCTCGCCGGCGCGCCACGGCGCCGGGGCGGCGGAGCCGTACCGGGCGGGGCTGGCGGTGGCGGCGGTGGCCGGGCTGGCGGTGGCGCTGGTGGGGGCCTTCGCCCCCGGCGTGCTGGGCGGCCTGATCGGCTGGTGGCCCGGGTTCGGGCCGCTCCGTGACGGGCAGCTGTACCTCGCCCCGTTCGTCCTGCTGCAGGCGGTGGGCCTGGCCGCGGTCGTCGCGCGCTGGAACTCGCGTGCCGTCGCGGCCGTCGCGGTGGCCACCCCGGTCCTGGTCCTGCCCACCTTCGCCCTCGGCGCGTTCGGCAGGCTGTCGGCGGTGGACTACCCGGACGAGTGGCGAAAGGTCCAGGCGATCGTGAACGCCGATCCCGCGCCGGGGGCGTTGCTCTCGCTGCCGTGGGGGGCGCACCGGGCGTTCGGCTGGAACGGCGATCGGGTGATCCTCGACCCCGCGACCAAGATGTTCCGGCGCCGGGTGCTCTGGAACGACGCGCTGCTGGTGGGGCTGCCCGGCGGAGGCAGACTGCGGGTCGCGGCGGAGGATCCGGCTTCCGCCGAGGTGGCGGCGGCGCTGGGCGTCGAGCCGGGTGGGCGGATGGCGGCACTGGCAGGGCTGAATGTCCGTTATGTTCTTATTTATGGGGGCGGCAACCCGTTCCAAATCCCGGGGGGCGACGACCCGTTCCGCGGTTCCGCGACCGTCTTCCACGGGTCCGAACTCCGGTTGCTGCGCCTTGACGCACCTTCCTGAGCTGGGCGTATCCCCGGACCTCCGAACTACCCGAGGGTAACTTTATTTGTCACATTTTCACCAAAGCTATGGCTTATGAGATGAATCACGTTCTACTCTCGGCACACTGTCCGGATTCTGGAGGGAGAGCTCAGTGTTACGAGTGATCGCAGCCTTGGCCGTTGGCACGGTGCTTGCGGTGGGTGCCTCCGTGGCAGTGGTGAACGTGGCCGCCCCCACCCCGGAGCCGCCCAACCGGCCCCTGTACAACTACGGCGACAGGTGATCCGAGGGGCCGGACAAGGGCCCCTCGGACGCGGTTTTCTCCCAGCCGCTCAGGCTGAACACCAATGGACAGTACGGAGCGTGGCTCCGCCGTGCCCCGAGTCGGGCGCGCGTCGCCGTAGAGGACCGAGGAGACAGTGTGGCCGACACCGTGGCCTTTTCCGGCGGGAACGTGAACGCCGGATCCCGTCTGTTCAACCCGTCGTGGCCCAACCTGAGCATGGAGGTCACCGAGACCCCCGAGGCGTCCCTGCGCGGGGTTCGGGTGGCGGTGCTGAACTTTCGCGAGCCACAGCAGTCGGCGGCCGGCGGCGCCGAGGAGTACGCCTGGCAGGTCAGCCGCTACCTGATCGCCCAGGGGGCCCTGGTCCACTTCGTGACCGGCCGTGAGCCCGGCCAGACCAGGGCCGAGCGGCGCAACGGCGTCGAGCTGCGCAGGATGGGCAACCGCTACCTCGTCTACCTGCTCGTGCCGCTCTGGCTGTTGCTGCACCGCCGCCGCTTCGACGTGGTCATCGACTCGATGAACGGCATCCCGTTCTTCTCCCCCCTCGTGGTACGGCGCCGCACCACGGTGATCTGCCTGGTGCATCACGTGCACGACCGGCAGTTCCACGCCTTCCTGCCCTCCTGGCTGGCCAGGATCGGCTGCTTCATCGAGGGGCCGGTGGCCCGGCTGCTCTACCGCCGCCGCACCACGATCACGGTTTCCGAGTCCTCCAGGACGGACCTCCGTGCCAGGCTGCGCTGGCTGGCCCCGATCCAGGTCGTCCCCAACGGCAGCCCGGTGGCCCGCTCGGTCGCGCGGCATCCCCTGCCCGGCGACCCCGCCGTGGTCTACCTGGGCCGGTTGGTCGGCCACAAGCGGGTCGACCGCGTCGTCGGCCTGGCGGCCGAGCTGGCCGAGAGCCGTCCGGGGCTGCGGGTACACGTGGTGGGCCGCGGGCCTGAGTCCGACGCCCTCGCGGCGGTGGCGGCCGACCTGGGCGTCGCCGACCGCGTGCACCTGCACGGATTCCTCAGCGAGCCGGGCAAGAACGCGGTGCTCGGCTCGGCCCTGCTGAACGTGACCGCCTCGGAGTTCGAGGGCTGGGGTCTCACCGTGATCGAGGCGGCCGCCTTCGGCGTGCCCACGGTCGCCTACGACGTCGCCGGGCTGCGCGACTCGATCAAGGACGGGGTGACCGGCTGGCTGGTCCGGGACGGCGAGACGCTCGCGGACGCGGTGGACCGGGCGATCGGGGAACTGACCGACCCCGTGCGGCGCGCGGCGGTCCAGCAGGCCTGCCGGACCTGGGCAGGCGAGTTCACCTGGGGAAGAACTGGCGCTACTATAACCAGACTTATCGCCACAGAGCTCGCCGTAGCCGCCCGTCGACAGCAGCCCGTGAGCGCTGTGAGTTCGCCGGTCAGGACCCCCGACCTCCATCTCGCCATGGGTGAGACCGACCCCATTTGAGCACCGCATTGACCCCTGACAGCACGGACACCGGGCCCGCCCGGCTTCGACACCGGCTGCACCTGCTGGCCGGCTGCCTCCTGCTCGGGGCCATCGCGTTCAACACCTCGCCCGGCCAGGTCATCTCCGAGACCAAGCTCGACATGGCGCTCAACCCCCTCGGCTTCCTCGCCCGGGCGATGCACCTGTGGGACGGCGCGTTCTTCGGTCACCTGCAGAACCAGGCGCACGGCTACCTGTTCCCGATGGGCCCGTTCTACGCCCTCTTCGAGGCGCTGGACATGCCTCCCTGGAACATCCAGCGCCTGTGGATGACCCTGGTGCTGTGCGCCGCGTTCGTCGGCGTCGAGCGGGTGGCCCGCGCGATGGACATCGGCACCCCCGCCACCCGCGTACTGGCCGGGCTCGCCTACGCCCTGGCGCCGCACGCCGTCACGCTGATCGGGGTCAACTCCTCGGAGTTCCAGCCGAGCGCGGTGCTGCCCTGGATCCTGCTGCCGCTCGTGCACGGTGCCAGACAGCGGGCGAGCCCGCGCAGGGCGGCGGCCCTGTCGGCGCTGGCCTTCCTGTTCGCCGGTGGGATCAACGCCGTGGCCGTGCTCGCCGTGCTGGTCGTGCCGTTGCTGTACCTGCTGACCCGTGAGCGCGGCCCTCGCCGGAGGCACCTGCTGCTGTGGTGGCTGGGTTGTGTGGGTGCGGTGTCGATGTGGTGGCTGCTGCCCCTGCTGGTGATGGGCCGCTACATCTTCTCCTTCCTGCCCTTCATCGAGACCGCCGACGCCACCACGTACGTCACCTCGCTGATCAACGTCCTGCGCGGCACCTCGGGCTGGATCGCGTTCCTGCCGGTCGACGGGGCGGCGTTCCTGCCCGCGGCGTTCGAGCAGGCGACGGGCCCCGTGATGATCGCGCTGACCGCGCTGGTCGCCGGGCTCGGCCTGGCCGGGATCACCGCCCGCGCCACTCCGGAGCGGGGATTCCTCGCGATCAGCCTGCTGGCCGGGGTCGTGATCGTCTCCGCCGGCCACGCCGACGTGCTCGCCCACCCGTGGACCGAGCAGGTGCGGGCACTGCTGGACGGCCCTCTCGCGCCCTTCCGCAACCTGCACAAGTTCGACGCGCTGCTGCGACTCCCGCTCGCCCTCGGCCTGGCCGCCCTGCCACTGGCCGGTCCGGTGCGGTGGCGCAGGCCTGTCCTCGCGGCGTCCGCGGTCCTCGTCGCACTCGGCGCGTCGCCCGTCGCCACCGCGGGCACGACCCCGGCCGGCGCGTTCGAGGACGTGCCCGCCTACTGGCGGGAGGCCGCGACCTGGCTGAACCAGAACGCCGGGGACGGCATGGTGCTGGCCGCCCCCGGATCGCGCCGGGGCGAGTACCTGTGGGGCCGTCCGATGGACGAGCCCATGCAGTCGCTGCTGACCGTGCGCTGGGCCACCCACACCAACGTCCCCTGGGGGTCGCCGGGACTGGCCAGGCTGGTCCAGGCGGTGGACGAGCGCTTCGCCACCGGCCGGGGCTCGCCGGGACTCACCTCGGCGCTGCGCCGGATGGGGGTCAGCCACCTGCTCGTCCGCAACGACCTGGCCAGGGAGAGCCTGGGCACCGCCTGGCCCGCGCGGGTGCACGAGACCATCGCCGAGTCCACCGGTCTGGAACGGGTCGCCGCCTTCGGCCCTGAGCTCGGGACCAGGGCCAGCACGACGGCCGCGGGCTGGTTCGAGCAGCCCTACCAGGCACTGGAGGTCTACGCGGTCCCCGACCCCGCGCCGCTCGTCGCCACGGTGCCCCGCGAGGGAACCCTCAGGGTGACCGGGGCCCCGGAGGCGGCGCTGGCCCTCGCCGAGGAGGACCTGCTTGACGACGACCGGCCCATGGTGGTCGGCGACGAGCCGGGCACGGGCGAGACGCCCCCCGAGGACACCGTGATGACCGACACGCTGCGCCGCCGCGAGATCGTCTTCGGCGACCTGCGCCGGATCGGCACCGCCACGCTCACCGAGGACCAGCCGCTGGAACGTGGCAGGGAGAGCGACCTCACCGACCCCGCCTGGACCGCCGCCACCGCGACCGCCCGCTACTCCAGCATCCTCGACGTGCGGGCCTCCTCCGCCGAGTCGCGGATCGGGGCCGCCGACCGGCGCGACCCCGGGCGGCAGCCGTACGCGGCGCTCGACGCCGACCCGCGCACCGGATGGCGCTCCGACGGCTGGAAGGGAGCCGTCGGGGAGTGGCTGGAGGTGCGCCTCGTCGAGCCCATCGACATGCCGAAGATCACTGTCGCGTTCGAGAGGGGCAGGCTTGGACCCGCCGTGGCGGAGGTCGCCCTGGAGACCGACGCGGGAACGCGCCTGGTGCCGGTCGCGGACTCGGTGGAACCGCAGTTGCTGAACCCGCCGGCCGGCAAGACCTCCCGGTTGCGGATCCGGGTCACCAAGCTGGTCTCGGAGCCCGCGTCGCGGGTCGGCACCCGGGTCGGCATCACCGAGGTCGCGATTCCCGGTGTGCGGGCGACGCGCAGCATCGTCGTTCCCGCCGACGGCGAGCGGGACCCGGGCACGGTGCTGCTGACCCGCCAGGGGTCCGCGTCGCCGTGCATGCACGGCTCGGCGACCTGGACCTGCTCGCCGTCCCTGGAGATCACCGGCGAGGACGGCTCCGGCTTCGACCGCACCTTCACGGTCCGGGACGCGGGGGAACGCGTCGTCACCGGCAGGACGGTGCTCACCGACCCCGCCTCCGCCCATCTGCTCACCACCGTCCCGGGCGTCTACCCCCAGGTGAGCGCCTCCTCCACGCTGGTCGACCATCCGGCCGTGCTCGGCCGCGCGGCCATGGACGGCGACCTGGACACGGCCTGGTACGCCCAGACCACCGACCGCCACCCGACGCTGACCGTCAAGCTCGGCAAGAAGACCACGATCTCGCAGATCATGGTCCTCTTCCCCGACTCGTTCCTGGGGCAGCCGCCGATCAAGGTGAGCGTGCGCGGCGGCGGCCGCACCGCACAGGGCTGGGTCGGCTCCGACGGGCGCGTCTCCTTCGCGCCGATCCGCGCCGACCGCCTGGAGATCGGCTTCATCGCCCCGGCGTCCCGGTCGATCGAGGTGTCGGAGATCACCATCCCGGGGGTGAAACCGCTCGGCTCGCTGGAGCCCTTCCCGCTGAGGCTGCCCTGCGGCTACGGTCCCACGCTCACCGTGAACGGCAACCCGGCGGCCACCGAGATCGTCAGCGGCACGCTGGACGACGTGGTCAACGGCCGCCCGCTCGGCTACCGGACCTGCGAGCCGGTCGAACTGGGCGTAGGGGAGGCGCGGATCAGCGCGTCCCCCAGCGACGCCTTCAGGATCGAGTCGATGGTGGTGCGGACGTCCGACGACGGCGCCCGGGGCGCGGTCACGGCCACGCCCGCCACCGTGCAGGCGTGGGGGCAGGGGGAGCGCCGGGTCCAGGTCTCCGCCACGGCCCCCTCCTACCTGGTGGTCAACGAGAACCACAACGTCGGCTGGCAGGCGTACCTCGACGGCAGGCAACTGAAGCCGGTCAGGCTGGACGGCTGGCGGCAGGCGTGGGAACTGCCTTCGGGCCAGGGCGTCGTGACCATGCGCTACGAGCCTGACTCCGCCTACCGCACGGCGCTGGTCGGCGGCTGGACGCTGGTGCTGCTGGTGGTGGCGCTGGCGCTCATCCGTCCCGCCTGGCCTGCCCGGTCGCCGGGAGCGGGGCCCGTCGCGATCCGGGCGCTCTGGGTCTGGCCGTTCGTCCCGCTTCTCGGCCTGTGGACCGGGGGCTTCGCGGGCGTCGCGATCGTCACCGGGGCGGCACTCCTGTTCGCCTGGCTGGGGGCGGTGGCCCAGGCCAGGCACGCCCGTCTCGGCGTGCTCCCCGGTCTGGCGGGCGCGGTGGCCACGCCCTGGGCACTGGTCGTGCCGACCGGCCTGGCCGGTCTCGCGCTCGCCGTCGGCACCCGGTACGGCGGGGTCGACGCGACCGAGGTGCTCACCGGGCCACTGACCGGTGTGGTGCCGCAGGTGCTCTGCCTGCTGGCGCTCGCCTGGCTGACGGCCTGGCTTCCCGATCGCGCCGCGGCCGAGGCGCCCGCGCCGTCGCGCCGCGGGACGGCCCGGCGGCCCGAACCCGAGTCCGAATCGGTGGTGGTGGGCCGGTGACCCGGGCCGGCATCCCCCGGACGGTGTTCGCGGGCGCGGGCGCCTTCCTGCTCACGCTCGCCGCGCTGCTCCGCTTCTACGTCTACGAGAGCGTGCTGGTCCTGCCGCTGGAGCAGGGCAGGACCTACCGGATGGTCACGCTGGACGCCGACTACTTCGACACCGGCACGCTGACCTCGCACACCGGTGTCCCGCTGGTGTCCACCACGACGTTGAGCGGGGACGCGGGAGCCGGGACCGCCGACACGGCGGTGTGGGTGGAGTTCACCTCGCTGACGACCGCCGCCGGGAACAGGATCGACTACCACGAGCGCCGGACCGCCTTCGACCGCCGTACCGGGATGGCCGTCGACTGCTGCGAGAGCTATGTCGACGAGGACCCCGAGGCCCGGCAGTCGGGCCTGGCCTTCCGCCTGCCGTTCCGCGCCGAGCCGCGCTCGTACCCGATGTACGACACGACGCTCCGGCTGGCCGTCCCGCTCCGCTACGAGCGCCAGGAACAGATCAACGGTCTGCGAACCTACCGTTACACCTACACGGCCGGCCCGGTGAAGATCGAGGACTTCCCCGAGCAGTTCCCCGGCAAGGTGCTGGGACTGCCCGCCTGGCGGGCCATCGGCGTCTCCCGCTACGCCCAGGTGACCCGCACGCTCTGGGTCGAGCCGGAGAGCGGCCTGACCGTGAAGGTGGAGGAACGGCACCGCCAGGGCCTGCGTACCCCCGACGGCATCGAGCGCAAGGAGAGTCTCAGGGCCGACCTGGTGATGTCCGAGGAGGACGTCGACGCCAGGGTCTCCGACGTCCGCGCCTTCACCCGCTGGGTCCTCGTCGTCCGCGACCTGCTGCCCGCTGTCTTCCTCGCCGCCGGACTCCTGCTGGTCCTCTGGGGCCTGCGTCCCCGTAGGCCTCCCCGGGCTCCGGAGCCTGCCGGTGCCGGTCCGGGGCAGCCGGGGCCGGCCGAGCTCGCCGGACCCGCGCGGTCCGCCGACGTCTTCATGGAGCGGGTATGGCCCCCCAAGCCCGCCGATGTCTTCATGGAGCGGGTGTGGCCTCCCAAGGCCGCCGGTGCCGGACCGGAGCGTGAACGCGGATGAGCGGCGGCCAGGTGGAGGTGGAGCTGCGGCTGCCCGGCTGGGTGCACAGCCCGTTCGCGCGGCGGCACGGGCTCACGGTCGCGGCGCTGCTCCTGCTGCTCGCGGGGCTCGCGGTCAAGGGGTGGCTGCTCAGCCGTTCCTATTTCGCCGAGGACGACATCGTCTTCGTCGGCAGGGCGCTGGCCGAGCCCCTCGGCTGGGACCACCTGTTCCGGGTGCACATCGGCCATCTGATGCCGGGCGCCCTCGCCCTGGTCCGGGCCCTGACGGCGATCTCCGCCTACGACTGGGGCCTGGTCTCGATCGTGATCATGGCGCTGTACGCGGGCGCGGCCCTGGCGCTCTACCGGTTGCTGCGCCTGATCTGCGGTGCCAGGCCGCTCATCCTCGTGCCGTTCACCCTCTTTCTGTTCGCACCCGCCAACTTCCAGGCCGGCACCTGGTTCGCGGCGGCGCTCAACATCCTGCCGCTGCAGATCGCCATGATCATGGCGATCCGCTCCCAGCTGCTGCTGATCCGTACCGGCCGCGCCGGACACGCGCTCGCCGGGATCGCCTGGACGTGCGCCGGGCTGCTCTTCTTCGAGAAGGCGCTGCTCATCCCGCCGGTGCTGCTGCTGTTCACGGTGCTGCTGCTGGCAGGCGAGCACGGCGTGGTCGGGGCGGTGCGCAGGCACTGGGCACTCTGGTCGGTCTACCTGGTGGTGGGCGGCGCCTATCTGACCGGTTACCTGCTGGCCTCGGGACGGAGCGGCGGTCAGGGGTTCGCGCTCCCCGAGTTCTACACGGCCATGGAGTACATCGGGAACTTCCTCGGCGGCACGGTGCCGACACTGCTCGTGGGCGGCCCGCTGAGCTGGGGGGCGGAGACCACGGCGGGCCCGCTGGTCGCCCACCGGGCCGTCGAGGTCATCGTGGCCTGGCTGGTCCTGGCGGCCGTCGTCGCGGGCACCTGCCGCAGGCGCCCCGAGGCGGCCGGTGCCTGGGCACTGGCCGTGGGCTACCTGCTGGTCGCGGACGCACTGCTGATCATGTTCAGCCGGTCGGGGTCGGTGCAGCACGCCTTCGAGAGCCGCTACATCGCCGACGCGACGCCGGTGCTCGCCGTCTGCCTGGCCCTGGCCCTGATGCCGTGGCGGAAGACCGGGCCCCCGGGGCAGGACTCACCCGGGAACGGTGCGGTCTCGCCGTTCGTCCTTCCCGCCGCGTGCGCCTACGTGGCGCTCACCCTGGTGTCGGCCGCGGGGTTCGCCCAGGGGCTGCCTGGCGAGCGCAACCGCGCCTACTTCGACGCGGCCCGCGCGGACCTGGCCAGGCTCGGCCCCCAGACGGGTGTCTACCCCTCGCTGATACCCGACCGGATGTTCTTTCCCTGGCAGGCCGTCGAGGACCGGCTGACCTCCCGGGCGCTCAGCCCGCTCGCCGAGGGCGCCCTCGGCGAGCGGATCAGGTACCCGGGGGCGGCTCATCAGGCGGTGACCTTCGACGATCGCGGCCATCTGGTGCCCGCCGCCGTGTTCGGCGCCCAGGTGGCGGCCTGGGACGGCGGCTGCCTCCCGCTGAGCGACCGCACCGCCGTCGCCGACCTGCCCGCCGGGTACGAGGGGAACATCTTCCGCATCGACTACCGGGTGCCGAGGGACACGCGCGCTACGGTGCTCAGGGACGGGCGGCGGACCGAGGTCCCGCTCAGGGCCGGCCAGGACCGGGTCTACCTGCCGGCCGGGGCCGCCTCGGGGCCGGTACGGATCTCGGTCCAGGACGACGGGGTCTGCCTGCGCGCGGTGGTGCTCGGCATGGCGGTACCGGAGGAGGTGGTCAGTGGCGGCGCAGGATGAGCAGCAGGTTCCAGCTCACGATCTCGCGCAGCCCGGGAACGTGGATCACCGGGGTCGCCCAGCGCGGATGGTAGCGGGGCAGGGCGTCCAGGACCGTGGCGTCCGGCTGCCGCTTCGCCCAGCGCAGCGCCGCACCGATCGAGACCGGGTAGAGGCCGGCGCCGTAGCGGTTCTTGGGCGGCTTGCCGTACTTGCGGGTGTAGCGTTCGGCGGCGCGGTGGCCGCCGAGGTAGTGCCAGGGCGAGGTCTCGTGGCCGCCCCAGGGCGAGAGCCAGTTGGTGAAGGACAGGTAGATCACACCACCGGGACGGGTCACCCTGACCATCTCGTCGGCCATCCGCCACGGTTGCGGCACGTGCTCCAGCACGTTGGAGGAGAAGCAGACGTCCACCGAGCCGGTCGCCAGCGGCAGGTCGAGCGCGCTGCCCAGCACGGCGCCCTCCGGGGCGGCGCCCTGGCGGGCCATCATCTCGCCCGCGTCGCAGTCCACGCAGACCGGCCGGGCGCCCACGGACCGCAGCACGTCCGTGAAGTAGCCGGGGCCGCCACCGACGTCGGCGACGAGCGCGCCGTCCAGCTCGGTGTAGGAGGCGAGCTGGGCCACCGTGTCCCTGGCCAGCATGCCGTAGAAGAAGTCCGGGTCGCTCTGCTCCTTGCGGAAGCCGCCGAGCAGGGCGACGGACCGGCCCAGGGTGGCACGGAACGATGCCGGGTGGGTCTCCAACGCTGCTCCTCTACGGAGTAGAACAAACCAGGTGGGGCGGAGCATAACACCGCATCGCCAGCGAACTTTTCACACTCGTAGGGTGTTCCGCCGGAACACGGGGATCAGCAGGGGAGGGGCCAGTGGAGGCCACGGAGACAGAACGGCCGGAGCGGCCGGAGCCACCGGCGCTGCGGATCGTGCTGCCCGGCTGGCTGGCGGCCCTCCGCAGTCCGGTGCTGCTCGGCGCCGCCCTGCTCATCGTGGTGTCGCTGGTGCTGCGGCTGCTGATCCTGCGCGACTCCTACTTCGTCGAGGACGACCTGCTCTTCGTCGGCGACGCCTACCGGAGCGACCTCACCCTCGACTTCGTGACCCGGGTGCACAAGGGCCACTTCATGCCCGGCGCCCTCGCGCTGACCTGGGTGCTCTCGCGCATTGCGCCCTACGACTGGCTGCTGGTGGCCGGTGTCACGTTCGTCGCGCAGGCGCTGCTCAGCGTGCTGGCGCTCCGGCTGCTGCGGATGCTGTTCGGCACCCGGCCGGCGATCCTGCCGCTGCTGACCCTGTTCCTGTTCTCCCCGCTGACGATTCCGGCGTTCGGCTGGTGGGCGGCCGCCATCAACGCGGTGCCGCTCCAGCTCGTCCTGGTACTCGCGCTGACCGACCAGGTCCGCTTCGCCCGCGGCGAGGGCACCCGGTACGGCCGGCACGCGCTGGCGTGGTGCGTGGTCGGCATGGCCTTCAGCACCAAGGGGGTCTTCGTCACCTTCCTGCTCTTCGCCCTGACCACCGCCTTCCTGCGGGAGCGGGAGAAGGGCTGGATCACCTCGGCGCTCGGCGAGGTGCGGCGGCACTGGCGGCTCTGGTCGGCGCACGTGATGGTGCTCGCCACCTACACGATCCTCTACCTCGCCAGGATGAGCACGGCGCCGGGGGAGGGCGCCTCGGTGCCCGATCCCGGCGTGACCGCCGACCTGCTCTCGCTTCTGCTGGGCCGGACGTTCCCCAGCGGGGCGATCGGGGGTCCGGTCGACTGGGCGCCGACCCCGACCGGCGGCCTGACCGCCCCCTCCGACGCCCTCGTCGCCGTCTCCTGGGCGGTCCTGGCGGTCCTGCTTGTGATCACCGTTTGCTACCGGCGCCGCGCGCTGCGGGCGTGGCTCGTCCTGGGCGGCTACCTGCTGCTCGCCGACGCGATCCCCACGGTGATCGCCCGGGGCAACTACACGTCGCTGGTGGGCCTGGAGAGCCGTTACGTCGCGGACGCGGTGGTCGTCCTGATGATCTGCCTGGGGCTCGCCCTGCTGCCGGTCAGCGGGGAGAGCGGTGCCTACCGCCGCGCGCTGCCCGCGCGGTCCTCGCTCGTCCTCGCCGCGGGGTTGACCTCGGGTGCCTACCTCATGCTGTCGGTGATCTCGATCGGGGCCTATCGGGACACCCTCACCGGCGACCACGTCCGGACATATCTTGAAACGGTCGCCGGGCAGCTCGCCGCGGCGCCGGACAATGTGGTGATCTATCCGACCCCGGTCCCCGACGACATCGTGCTCCCGGTCAACGGCGAGCGGCGGCTCAGCAGCCATCTGCTCGCCCCGCTGGCCCGCCCGACCGTACGGGTCAGGATGGCGCACCCGGAACCCTCGGAGGACGCCAAGGTCTTCAACCGTGAAGGCAGGCTGGTGCGGATGAGCATCTTCGGCTTCCTGGCCACCCGGGGCGAGGGCGAGCAGTGCATACGGACCCTGGACGGCACCGCGTTCTTCCCCGACGCGGTCTCCTTCGGCGGGAAGGCCACGGCGGGCGCGCTGGTCTACATCTCCGACCGGCCGGTCTCGGTGACCGTGCAGGTCGGTGAGGAACGGATCGTGCTCAGCCTGCAGCAGACCTCCGGCGGCCTCGTCCACTTCCCGGTGACGGGGGTGGGCAAGGGGATGAAGATCGTGATGGACGACCCGACGGCCCCGCTCTGCATGACCGGCGTCGCCCTCGGGGCGCCGGTCGCCGAAGGCGAGCAGCCCTCCTAGCCCTCCGCCGGCGCGGGGCGGAGGGGCGGGCGCACGAGGCGGTTGAGGCGCTGGGCGGGCCGTTCCACGAACCGGTAGGTCAGGGTGGCCATCACGAGCGTCATGACGGTGATGGGTACCAGGTTGCCCAGGAAGTTGCCGGAGAACTGCTGCTGCTCGGTGAAGCCGTACCACAGGTAGATGGCCACGAACTGCCAGAGGAAGACGCCGTAGGAGATGCGGCCGAGGAAGCCCATCACCGGGTTGGCGAGCAGGACCTTCACCGGTGAGTCGCCCGGCGGTGGCAGCGTGGCCGGGACGAGCAGGCACAGGGCCACGATCGCGTAGAGGGCCAGCTCGAACAGGCCCGACCAGACGCCGTCGATGCCGAGGAAGCGGGTTCCGGTCACGGGGGAGGCGGCGACGGCGTACGCCAGGGCGGCGACCAGCCACCACGAGCCGGGGGAGGCCCACACCGCCCGTTCGAAACGCCGGGCGGGGGAGTCGGTGTCCGGGGTGGCGCGTATCCAGGCCAGCACCACGGCCAGCGCCATCCCCACGGCGAAGAAGATCATCGACCGGGGCGGCCAGCTGTTCAGGAAGGGCCGGTACTCCGGGTAGTAGGTCAGCAGTGTCCAGGCGAAGGAGAGCGCGATCAGCACGCCCAGGCCCATCAGCAGCCGCCGGGCCCGCCGGTGCGCGTCCGCCCCGCCGCGCCGGGCGAAGGCGGCCAGGCCCGCCGCGAGCAGGGGGAGCAGCAGGTAGAAGGCCACCTCGACGGAGAGGCTCCACATCTGGGCCAGGCCCTGGGGCCCCAGGCCGAACCACCAGGTCTCGGTGACGTAGTTCTGGTTGAGGGTCAGCAGCGTCAGCCAGCTCCAGGCGTCGGAGGTGTGGTCGCGTGACCAGATGAACATGGCCACCACGACCACCAGCCAGTAGGCGGGCAGGATGCGCACCGCCCGCTTCCACAGGTAGACGCGGGTGCGGACGGCGGGGGTCCGGCACAGCAGCGCGGCCGCGTAGGGGCGGTAGAGCAGCAGACCGGAGAGCGCGAAGAAGATCGGCACCGCCACGTCGCCGCGGGAGAGCAGCGCGCCGGTGAAGCCTTCGCGGAGCGCGGCACCGGACTCGCTCGCGACGTGGAAGACGAGCACCGCGAGCGAGGCAACGGCGCGCACGCCGTCCAGAGTGTCCAGATGACCGACTATTTTGGATGGAACCTGCGGAGAGAGCTGTTCCGATCTAGAACTTGTTTCGGTCACTTTTCCGCATCCCCCGGTGACGTCGATCACTCTCTGCACCTAACATACTGGTCAGTAGCCTTGTCAATCCACATATTTCCCCCCAAACCCCCCATGCTGTAATCCCCCAGGAGGGTAGATGCGTCGGGTCGTCGGAGTAATCCTGTTAGCCGTCGGGGCGTTCCTCATTGTGCTCGCGCCACTGGTGCGTTTCCAGATCGGCGGCAGCCTGATCGCGGCTCCGGCCGCCCAATACGGGATCAGCAAGCTGGAGGCCACCGGAGCGCAGTACTTCAGCGCCAAGGACCTCAAGGTGATGACCGGCGACCTCGCCATCACCGTCACCACCCGCGGGGACGTGTCCCAGTCCCAGGGCGACCGGGTCGTCTGGGACGAGTTCACCGCGGTCAACGACCCGACGAACGGTAACCCGGGCATCGCGCTCAACGAACGGCGTAGCGCCTTCAACAAGTACACCGGCGAGGGCATCAACTGCTGCGCGGTGAATATCGACAAGAAGCCCAGCAAGCTTGAAGGCCAGATCTACAAGTTCCCCTTCGACGTCGAGAAGAAGACCTACAAGGTCTTCAACTCCACCGCGGGCATGGCCTTCGACGCCACGTTCGTCGGCGAGGAGGACGTCAACGGCCTGCCGGCGTACAAGTTCGAGCAGGTGGCTCCGGAGACGAAGACCGAGACCCGCACCGTCCCCGCCTCGATCATGGGCGTGACGGACGTGACGGGCGACGTCCAGGTGGACCGGTTCTACGAGGGCAAGAACACCTACTGGATCGAGCCGGTGACCGGCTCGCCGGTCAAGCAGGAGCAGCAGCGCAACGACGTCCTGAGGACCCAGGACGGCGCCCACAGCATCATCGCCTTCGCGGCGACGGCCAAGATGACCCCGCAGACCGTCGACGAGCTGGTGCGCAACGCCACCGAGGGCAAGAGTCAGATCACCCTGCTCAAGGTGACGATCCCGGTGATCCTGCTGCTGGTGGGCCTCGCCCTGCTGGTCACCGGATTCCTCCTGGTCCGCAGGACCGGCCGGGGCTGACGATCGGAATGCGGTGAGCTCCGGTGACCGGATCCTGGCGAGCCAGGATCCGGTGAACGAGAAAGCGGTGGCCGCGTGGCCGTCGGCGAATCCGCCGACGGCCGCCCTGGCCGCGCCGGAGCTCCCCCTCCCGGGCGCCCGGCGCCTCTCGCCCGTCGCCCTTGTCCGGGCCTGCCGCCCGCGCCAGTGGCTGAAGAACGCCCTGGTGTTCGCGGCCCCGGCGGCGGCCGGCGTGCTGGGGACCGCCCAGGGCCTGCTGGGCGCGCTGATCGCCTTCGTGGCGTTCTGCCTGGCCGCCGGCGGCACCTACCTGCTCAACGACGCCGCCGATGTCGAGGCCGACCGCCGCCACCCGCGCAAGCGCCACCGCCCCATCGCGGCGGGTCTGGTCTCGGTACGGCTCGCCTGGATCGTCGGAGCCCTGCTCGTCGTGCTCGCCCCGGTGTTCGCCGCGCTGTCGGGTGACTGGCGGCTGCCGGCCGTCGTCGTCGGATACCTGGCGCTGACCTTCGCCTACACCTACTGGCTCAAGCACGAGGTGGTGGTGGACCTGGTCGCGGTCGCGGGCTGCCACGTGATCCGCGCCTTCGCCGGGGCGGTCGCCGTGGACGTGCCGGTGACGAGCTGGTTCCTTGTGGTGATCTCGCTCGGCTCGCTCCAGCTCGTGGCGGGCAAGCGGGAGGCCGAGCTGCGCGCCGCCGCCGGCGGCAACTCCACCCGGGCCATCCTGGCCGCCTACACTCCCGGCTACCTGGCCGGTGTCCGGATGATGTCGTCAGGCGCCATGATCGTGACCTACTGCCTGTGGGCGCTCAACGACCACCCCGGCCCGTTCTACGGGATCAGCATCGTGCCCTTCCTGCTCATCGTGCTGCGGCACAATCTGCTGGTGGACAGGGGTGTGGGGGAGGAGCCCGAGGAACTCGCCCTGCGCGACCGGCCCACGCAGGTGTTCGTCGCGCTCCTGCTCGTCTCGCTCGCCTTCGGGATCTACCTGCCTTGACCTCCTCTCCAGGGCCGAGGCCCGAGTTCTCCACGCTCAAGGAGGTTCGATGACCTTCCTGACCGGCTGGGGCCGTACCGCGCCGACCCCCGCGCGTCTGGCCAGGCCCCGTTCCGCCGAGGAGGTCGCCGAGCTGGTACGGCGGGCACCGGGCCGGGGCGTCGCGGTCCGGGGACTCGGCCGATCCTACGGCGACGCCGCGCAGAACTCCGGCGGCCTGGTCCTCGACTGCACCGCGCTGACCTCGTGGTCCCTGGACGGGACAACCGGCCTGGTCACCGCCGCCGGTGGGCTGAGCCTGCACGATCTGATGGCCGCTCTGGTGCCCCTGGGCTGGTTCGTCCCGGTCACCCCGGGCACCAGGTACGTGACGGTCGGCGGGGCCGTGGCGGCCGACGTGCACGGCAAGAACCACCACGCCGACTCCTCCTTCGGCGCTCACCTGCGCTCCCTCACCCTGGTCACGGCCGACGGCGCCGGCCGTACGCTGGCGCTGGGCGACGAGCTGTTCTGGGCCACGGTCGGTGGGATGGGGCTCACCGGTGTGATCACCGAGGCGGTGTTCCAGTGCCTGCCGATCGAGACCTCCCGGGTACGGGTGGACGTCGAGCGCACCCGGGACCTGGACCACACGCTGGAGACGATGGCGGCCACCGATCACCGTTACCGCTACACGGTCGCCTGGATCGACCTGCTCGCCGCGGGCGCCCGGATGGGCCGCAGCGTGCTCACCAGGGGAGACCACGCGACCCGCGACGAGCTGCCGCGCGGCGCCGACCCGCTGGCGTTCGCTCCCGGTTTCGCGGTGAAGGCCCCCGCCTGGGCGCCGAACGGGCTGCTCAACCAGGTGACCGTACGGGCCTTCAACGAGGCCTGGTACCGGAAGTCACGCCCCGGCACCGGTCTCATCCAGGGACTCGCGCCGTTCTTCCACCCGCTGGACTCGGTGGACGGCTGGAACCGGGTCTACGGCTCGCACGGCTTCGTCCAGTACCAGTTCCTGGTGCCGTTCGGCGAGGAGGCGACGCTGCGGCGGATCGTCTCGCGGCTGTCGGCCGACGGGGTGGTCTCCTTCCTCACGGTGCTCAAGCGGTTCGGCCCCGGCACGCCGGGGATGCTGTCGTTCCCGGCCCCCGGCTGGACGCTCGCCCTGGACATCCCCGCCGGTCGGCGAGGGCTGGCCGGGCTGCTGCGCGAGTTCGACGGCTGGGTGGCGGGGGCGGGCGGGCGGATCTACCTGGCCAAGGACTCGCGGATGTCGGCCGAGACGATGGCCGCGATGTACCCCCGGCTGGCAGAGTGGCGAGGGATCCGTGACGAGGTGGATCCGGCCGGGGTGTTCCGCTCGGACCTGTCGAGAAGACTCTCCCTGTGAGCCGCGGTCGCGTGGCGTGCCGTGCGGCTCGGCCCCCGTGGCGGGCGAGCGGACAGGTCCCAGTCCCGGGACGCCGAGGAGGACCGCCCGTCGACTTCCTCCCCAAGGCTGCGGCCCGGGGGCTCCACGCTGGAGGTATTCGATGAGGAACGCCCTGGGCGCGGTGGACACCGTGCTGCTGCTGGGTGGGCGCAGTGAGATCGGGCTGGCGATCGTCGAGCGGCTGGTCCGCGACGGTGCCCGCCGGGTCGTGCTCGCCGCCCGTGACGCCACCGCCGGGCCGCCCCCGGTGATCGGGGCCGCCGAGGTGCACCTGCTGGACTTCGACGCCTCCCGGCCCGAGACGCACGGCGAGGTGATCGAGGCCGCCGCGAAGCTGGTCGGTGACCTGGACGTGGTCATCCCCGCCTTCGGCGTGCTGGGCAGCCAGCAGACCTACGACGCCGATCCGGTGGCCGCCGCCGAGGCGGTCGCGGTCAACTACGGCGGGCACGTGTCCGCCGGGCTCTTCGCCGCGCGGCGGCTGCGCGAGCAGGGCCACGGCACGCTGGTGGTGCTCTCCTCGGTGGCCGGGGTGCGGGTGCGCCGGGCCAACTTCGTGTACGGCTCGGCCAAGGCGGGCCTGGACGGGTTCGCGCAGGGGCTGGGTGACGCCCTGCACGGATCGGGTGCCCGGGTGATGGTGGTCCGGCCTGGTTTCGTGATCGGCAGGATGACCGAGGGGATGTCTCCCGCGCCGATGTCGTCCACTCCTGGCCAGGTCGCCGACGCGGTGATCGCCGGGTTGCGCTCGGACGCCGAGGTCGTCTGGGTTCCCGGCGGGCTGCGGGTGTTCTTCGCGGTGATGCGCGTGCTGCCGCGCGCGATCTGGCGCCGAATGCCTCGGTGAAACAGGTTCTTGTTGTAGTTTCCCGGCAATGTTTTGATTTCCCGACAATACCGACGAAATATTCTAGACTAGAACACGTTGCAGTTCGCCGGAGGCGGGTCGTACCGTGGGCGCATGCGGACACGTGTCACGGACATGCTCGGGATCGAACTTCCGATATTCGCTTTCAGCCACTGCCGGGACGTCGTCGTCGAGGTCAGTCGCGCCGGCGGGATGGGCGTGCTCGGCGCGCTCTACTTCACCCCGGAAGAGCTCGAGATGGAGCTCAAGTGGATCGACGACCACGTCGACGGTAAGCCGTACGGCGTCGACGTGGTCATGCCCGCCTCCTACGCGGGAGCCGACCTGGGCGTCGACTCGCCCGAGGATCTGCTGGGACGGCTCCAGGGGATGATCCCCGAGGGGCACCGCGCGTTCGTCGACGACCTGCTGACCTCGCACGGCGTCGGTCCGCTGTCCGGCGAGGAGGCCGGCCGGGCTCTGCTCGGCTGGACCGACGCCACCGCCCGGCCGCAGGTCGAGGTGGCGCTGCGGCACCCGATCGCGCTGCTGGCCAACGCCCTCGGCCCGCCGCCCGCCGACGTGGTCGAGCTGGCGCACGCCAAGGGCGTGAAGGTGGCGGCGCTGGCGTCCACCCCCCGGCACGCCGTCAAGCAGGTCGAGGTCGGCGTGGACATCGTCGTCGCGCAGGGCACCGAGGCGGGCGGGCACACCGGGGAGATCTCCACGATGGTGCTCATCCCGCAGGTGGTGGACGCGGTGGACGTGCCCGTACTGGCCGCGGGAGGAATCGGCAACGGCCGCCAGATGGCGGCGGGCATGGCGCTCGGAGCCGAGGGGGTGTGGACCGGTTCCATCTGGCTCGCCGTCGAGGAGGCCGACACCCCCGCGATGGCCAAGCAGCGCATCCTGGAGGCCACCTCACGCGACACCGTGCGCTCCCGCTCGTGGACGGGCAAGCCCGCCCGGTTGCTCAGGAACGAGTGGACCGACGCCTGGGAGGCGCCCGACTCGCCCGGCACCCTGCCGATGCCGCTGCAGTTCATGCTGATCTCCGACGCGCTCCGCCGCATCGCCCGCTCCGACGCCGCCGAGCTGGCCACCTTCCCGGCGGGTCAGATCATCGGGACCATGAACCAGGTACGGTTGACCAAGGACGTGGTGTTCGGGCTGGTGGAGGAGTACATCGAGGCCACCGAGCGGCTGGGACGGCTGACCGGGGAGTAGCGCGGGTTCGTGGCCCGCCGCGCTCTCCGTTCCGGGTGCACATGATCAATGGGTGGTCATGGGCGTGCCGGGGGAGTTCCGGCGGATGGCCAGTACGGCGACGTCGTCGCGGAGGTTGCCCCGGGTGTGTCGGAGCAGTTCGGTCTGGAGGGTGCCGACCACCTGATCGGGGGAGGCGTCATGCCAGTGGGCCAGACGGTCCTCCAGGGGGTAGAAGACGCCGGACGGGTCACGGGCCTCGGTGACGCCGTCCGTGCAGAGCAGCAGGGTCGCACCGGGAGGGAAGTCGAACCATTCGACGGCACGTGGTTGCGAGGTGAGGGAGCCCAGCCCCAGGGGGACGCCCGGATCACGGAAGAGAACCGGGCCGACCCGCTCGCCGTACAGGATGTACAGCGGAACATGGCCGCAGTTGACGGCCTGGGCCTTGTACCCGCTGTCTACGCTCAGTATGAGGGCGGTGACGAAGCGTTCGGGTTCGCCGGCCTGCTTCGCGAAGGCGTTGTGCCGCAGCACGGCATTTTCCAGTGCGTCCACCACCGCCGGGAGAGCCGGTTCCCGGAAGGCCGCCTCCCGGAAGGCGCCCAGCACCGCGAAGGCGGTGCCGATGGCGGGCAGGCCCTTGCCCTGGACATCGGCGATGAGCACCCGGCTGCCGTACGACGAGGCCACGATCTCGTAGATGTCGCCCCCGACCATGCTGTCCTCCTCCGCGGGCTCGTACAGCCCGTCGACCAGGAGCTGGTCGGTGAGCAACGGCAGCGGGCGCAGGATCTGCCGTTGCAGGGCCGCCGACGCCGAGCGCAGCCGGGCGATCTCCTCGTTCTTGCGGATCCGCCACCGGCCTCCCGCGACGCTCAACCCCCCGAGCACGACGGAGAAGGCGATCAATGACAGATTGGCGGCCGGCTGCAACGGGTGGTAGAGCACCGAGCCGGTAACGACGAGGACGACCCATCCGGCGGTGAGGAAGGTCTGCCGCACCGTCCCCACCCCGGCGACGAAGGCGGGCAGGATGATGAGGAAGGGGGCCAGCCGGCTCTCTCTGTCGCTCAGGTAGCCGGACACCAGGACAAGCACGGTGAGGCCAAGGAGCCAGTACAGCAGAACGGTGGAACTGAGCGCGGAGGAGGTGATCCCGCTCCGTTTCCCGCCGCTCTCCGGCGGGCCGTCAGAAGTGCGCACCGTTGCTCCTGCTCTCCGTTGTCGAGGTTCGGCCGGAGGGACCTCGACACTTGCCCGGCCTTGGCGGAACGGCACGCGCCATCTCGTGGTGCGCGGGGGGCGGCGTTCCACCTCTCTTCTCGCATCGTAGAACGGACTCCGGTGACTCTCGCGTTCACGTGCGCTCCTCGGCGCGGTTCCGCTGTAACCGGCTCGTTCGAGGGGCCTGGTCGATCCCTCGGTGTCACCCGCGTTCAGTCGACCATCGTGCGTGCCCCGGGCGCGGGGGGCGATGAGTTGGCCGGTCGGGTGTGCGCGCTCCGGTGGGTGGGCGTTCCGGGCGGCCGTCTCAGTCGCTGTCCTGCGATTTCAGGCCTCCGGCCTGGCGGGCGCGGTGGTTTCGGGACTTTATACGCCGCCCGGAACACCCACCCACCTCCGCGCCATGTCGTCTCGCCGTACGGGGAGCGGACCGTAGCCGCTTTCTTCCGGGCCGCCCGGTGCTCTCCGCACGGCTGAAGCAATCCGCTGGAGGCCGGTGCCGGGGCGGCCGCCGTAGCTGAAGCCTCTCTTTCGAAAGGAGCACAGGGGCACCCGCCGTAGAAGCGCAGGGTCGCTCGCTATGGAGAGGTGGGGGAGGGGCCGCTCCCCTTTTCTGAGGGGTTCAGGGCCGGATCCGGAAGGGGGCAGGGCAGGATCACGCGCCGTGGAGGAGTGGGAACAGCCCGATGGACGACCCTTGCCAGGGGTCAGGGGGCCGCGTCATCCGCCGCTGCCGTAGGGGCGGGTGATGATCTCCAGGTTGTGGTGGTTCGGGTCCTCGAAGTAGAGGCCGCGGCCGCCGTCGTGGTGGTTGATCTGCCCGACCTGCCGGTGGAAGGGGTCGGCGTAGTAGGTGATGCCGGCCTGCTGGATCCGTCCGAAGATGGCGTCGAACTCCTTCTCGGAGACCAGGAAGGCGTAGTGCTGGGTGGTGATCTGTTCCTCGTGGCTGTCGGCGAAGTCCAGGGTGACGCCGTTACCGGTCGCCACCGGGATGAAGGGCCCGTAGGGGGCCCCGACCTCAAGGCCCAGGACGCCTGCCAGGAACTCGGCGGACGCCTTCTTGTCACGGGCCGCCACGATGGTGTGGTTCAACTCAACTGGCATGGTGAAATCCTTCCCCGAAACGGACGAGATGGTCGGCCTCTGAGGCTCCTACCCGGCAGATGGTGTGGCGAGTCACCTTCATGGCCCGTCCCTCACCACCGGGCCGAACCCGCCTGCCGCTTGGGGCGTGACCAGGTCATTTGCGGTGCGGGTCGTTGCTTGTGGACATCGGACCCGGACCTGCGGGTGAAGCGATTTCGCGGCAGTCTCCATCGCAGCGGCGGGAGCCTCTCACCGGATGCGCCACAAGCATGTGTTCGGGAGATCAGCCGTTTCCGCTGTCAGCGGAGAAAGGCAGTTTCCCGAACACGAGGCAGAGGAGGTCATCGCCCGCGATCTGCTTCGCCGACTTGGGGGAAACAGATCGCGGGCGATGACGGACGGGTCGGCCACGACCGGCGGACAGGGATTCGGTACGAGATCCGGGCGGCTACACCGTCCTGCTCCCGCCCTGAGCGGCGGGAAGGACGACAAAAGTGAAGTTCGTGGTCGTGGTGCGGTTGAGGCGGACATCGGACTTGATCCGGCGTTCGGTTTCGCTCCGGCTGATGCCGAGGCCGTGGGCGATCAGCCGCTCCGGGCGGATGGGCACGGGGTCAAGGAACTCGACCTCCACCCGGATCGGCCAGCTCGGGTCCGCCGGCGGATGCGGTGGTGACGTATACAGACGCCATGCGTCCTTCCAGTCGAGGCTGAACCGGTTGCGCCGGGCGATCAACGGGTCCAGGAGCGTCTGGATGACGAGCGCCGGATCGTTGGTTTCGAACGCGTGGAGCTGGACGGGATCAATGGAGCGAACCGGGACTCGCTCGCGTACGGTGATCTTCGAGGTCTGATCGCAGGAGACGCAGCGGACGAGAAGCCACACGTCGAGAAGCTTGCCGTTGGCGTTCACCCGGAACTTGCCCTCCGCGACGGTGGCCACCGCCGAGCGGCACTCCAGGCAGTGGAAGTGCAGTAGGGGCAGGCGAGTCCGCCGTACGGTCCAGGACAGCACGGAATGATCTCTATGGGGTTGTGAGGACATGATCTCTCTCGGACCTGACGAAGGCCGTGGTCACACGGCCTGAAACGCTGAAGAGCCGGGGGTCCCGGCAGAGCCGTCAGTTGCGGCACGCAGGAACGGGACAGCCCGGTAGTACCGACGGAGTCGGTGACGAAGCGCTTTGGAAAGGTGTCAGGCGGAGAGAGCAGGCGGGGTCACGCGGGTGTCCTCACGACGGATTCGACGATGCCGATCGCAAGCTATGTGATCACTTGTCGAGCCGCAACCGATTTGTTCACCCGATGGCAGGCCGGTGACTGTCAACAGCCGGGCAGCGGGAACCGCGGAGCGGCCAGGCGGAGACCGCCGCCGTGCTCTCGCGCGAAAGGCTGTGCCCTTGTCATCACGTGCGGCCCGGCGCGGCGTGGGCATAGGCCGGAAACACGCCGATCCGGCCCGCGGTGCCGTTGTGTTGCCGTTGAACCCCCGCCGACCGGGTGCCTTTCTTGACGAAGCCGGCCTCATCCACGATCAGCACGACCTCGGGACCCAGCCGATCGACGACGAAGGGTCGCACGTCATCACGTACCGTATGTGAGCCCGACCCCTCAAGATCGCGAAGTGCTAGACCTGTCGGGCCAGCTCGTGGATGCCCTTCAGTAGCCGGTTCACGTCGGACTCGTCGGTGTACGGCGCGATTCCGGCGCGGAGCGCGCCGGTGTCGCCGAGGCCCAGGCGGCGGGAGCACTCCAGCGCGTAGAAGTTGCCGGCGGGCGCGTTGACGCCGCGTTCGGCCAGGGACAGGTAGGCGTCGGCCGGCCTGACGCGGTCGATGGTGAACAGTGTCGTGGGGGTGCGCCTGCGTGCGGCCGCGCCGTACGAGGTCACTCCGCCGATCTCGGCCAGACCCGCGTCGAGCCGCCCGAGCATGGCCTCCTCGTGCCGCTCCAGCGCGGCCATCGAGGCGGTCAGGCGTTCGCGCCGGGTGCCCGCACCCGGTACGAGGCCGGCGAGGAAGTCGACCGCCGCCGTCGTGCCGGCGAGCAGCTCGTAGGGGAGGGTGCCCAGCTCGAAGCGTTCCGGCACCACGTCGCTGGAGGGGAGCAGCTTGTCCGGGCGGAGGGTCTCCAGCAGCGCGGGGGCGGCGGCGAGCACGCCCAGGTGCGGGCCGAGGAACTTGTACGGCGAGCAGGCGTAGAAGTCGGCGCCGAGCCCTTGAAGGTCGACCGGGCTGTGCGGCGTCAGGTGCACGCCGTCGACGTAGAGCAGCGCTCCGGCCGCGTGTACCCGCTCGGCGATCGCCGGGATGTCCGGCCGGCTGCCCAGCAGGTTCGACGCGGCGGTGACGGCCACCAGCCGGGTGCGCTCGGTGAGCAGGCCGGCGATCGCGGCGACGTCCAGCTCGCCGCGCTCCGGATCGAAGTCGGCCCAGCGGACGGTGACCCCGTGTGCCTCGGCGGTCTGCGTCCAGGGCCGGATGTTCGCGTCGTGGTCCAGCCTGGTGACCACGACCTCGTCACCGGGACGCCACCCCTTGGCGAGCGTGCGGGCCATGTCGTAGGTGAGCTGCGTCATGCTCCGGCCGAACACGATGCCGGTCGGTGTACCGCCGAGCAGGTCGGCCATCGCCTGGCGTGCCTCGACCACGATGCGGTCGGCCCGGCGCTCGGCGGCGGTTCCGGCGCCGCGGTTGGCGACGGCGGCCCGCAGGGTGCCGGCCACGGCGTCCGCCACCTGCTCGGGAACCTGCGAGCCTCCCGGCCCGTCGAAGTGCGCCGCGCCCTCGTCGAGGGCGGGGAAATGCGCCCGTACGGCTGCCACGTCGTATGCCATGAGACCTCCCGGATCGCTGTCGACCCGACCGCGGCCGATCCGCTCGCGAACGGCTTGGCCGAAGCCTATCCAGCCGGGTCCCGGAGGAATCCGCGCGGGGACCCTTCGTCCAGCGGGGAATCCGTCCGCCGGGCAGGTTCCGCAAGGGCGGCCGGCCCACCCGCGCGACAGCGCGAGGCGGGCTGATCCGGCTGCGGGAGCAGGCCGGGGTGGCCTTGCTCCGTGCCGGCGCCCTGTCGGCCTCCTTGCCCGCGGCCCGCGAACGCGGCGCCGGTTCCCGCCGGACTGACGCCGCGAGCTGAATCGCTGTCGCGGCAGGGACCTCGGCGGGCAGGCTGTGGCCATGGATCTGGGATTTCGCGGTGAAGTGGTTGACTTCTACCACCGGTATCGGCGCGGTTACCCCCGGGCCGTCATCGACGCGCTGGTGGAGGCGTTCGAGCTGACCGGGGACGACCTCGTGATCGACCTCGGCTGCGGAACCGGCCAGCTGACCCTGCCGATCGCCGAGCGGGTGCGTGCGGTCCTCGGCGTGGATCCGGAGCCCGACATGCTGCTCCGGGCCCGGCAGGCCGCAGGCGAGCGGGGCATGACGAACCTGAGCTGGATGCTGGGGGCGGACACCGACATACCGGCGCTGGGCGCCCTGTTCGGCGACCGGACCGTGGGCGCGGTGACCATCGGCCAGGCCCTGCACTGGATGAACCATGACGAGCTGTTCCGCGCGCTGGCTCCGCTGGCGCGCTCCGGCGGCGGTGTGGCCGTGGTGGCCAACGGGACTCCGCTGTGGCTGCAGGACACCGCCTGGTCGCGGGCGCTGCGCGGCTGTCTGGAACAGTGGTTCGGGTTCGAAGTCAGCCATGCCTGCGGCACCGACGAGGCGAGCCGGCGGCGATACCGCGACAGTCTGACCGGCGCGGGATTCGCCGTGAGCGAGATCGGCGTCGACTACGGCGACGAACTCGACCTCGACCAGATCGTCGGCGGTGTCTACTCGGCGCTTCCCGTCGACCGACTGCCGGCTCCGGACCGGCGACCACTCTTCGCCGAGCGGATCCGCCACGCCCTGGAGCGGCACCGGCCGTTCACCGAACACGTCCGCGTGGCGATGCTGATCGGCCAGGTCACGGACGAATCCGCACGGTGAGGCATCGGCTTCCGATCGGGTCACTCGCCCGGACGGCGCCTCCATCTGCGTGATCAAGTACAACCCGCCGGCTGACGGACCCCGTGATCCGCGTCGGCGGCCGATTCGTGAGCTCACGGCGTGTTTTCATGACCTGAGGGTTGTTTTTTCAAACTGACTGCTGTTACGGTCCTCGCGTTGGGTTAGTTGGAATATCCAACCCTTGCTGTGCGCGGTGGCGCAGGCGGCCGGGTGCCTGCTCTTCGCCGGCGGTATCGCCTGGTGGGCCTGGCCGCCGTCGCCTCGCTGCGGGTACGTCGTCCGGGAGGGGAGAACTCGTGATCGCGGAAGTCGGCGCCCTGCTCGGGAAACCGGTGGGCGACCTCGTCGATCCGGGAAAGCACCTGTGGGGCTTCGGCGGTGTTCACGGTGGCCTGACCCTCGCGCTGCTGACGGCGGCGATGGGGGAGCAGGCGCCGGGCGCGCTGCTGCAGAGTAGTACGGCGCGCTATCACCGCCCCCTTCACGGAGGGTTCCGCGTCGAGGTCTCGCCGGTGCGTTCCGGCCGTACGCTCTCCTCGCTCGCGGGCCGGGCGACGACGGAGCAGGGCGTCCATGTCGACGCCTCGGCGACGTTCGGGTCTCCCGGTCGCGACTGCTGGCCGGCCGTCTCACCCACCGCGCCGGCCGTGCCGCGACCGGAGGACTGCGAGGTCTTCACGATCCCGCCCGAGTTCGTGGCCATCTCCACGTCCATGGAGATCCGTGCCGTGGGGCCGGATCGTCCCTACGCGGGCGGGACCGAGGCCGAGCTGACCGCCTGGATCCGCCTGGTGGAGGACTCCGAGCCGCCGGACGCGCATCGCCTGATCCTGCTGATGGACGGGCTGGCGCCGTCCTACTCCGCGGTCCTGCGGGAGATGCTGCCCATTCCCACCGTCGAGTTCACCGTACGGCCGGGGGCCGGGCTCGCGCGGGCGGAGTCACCGTGGGTACTCCTGCACGCCCGTACGCATCAGGCGGGCGCCGACGGCTGGATCGACGAGCGGATCGACGCCTGGGGGCCCGACGGGGATCATCTTGGCTCCGCCCGGCAGCTCCGCCTGGTGGCGGGCCGGCCGCGGGATGTGTGACCTCGCCCCGCAGGCCGGCGGCACCGGACCCGAAAAAGGTGCCGAGCGATGAGCCGACCGGGGCCGGTGGGAACGGCGGCCGAGGCGGCTAAACTGCACGGCATGCCAAAGGAGGCTCAGCCGCGCGAGTGCTCCATCGCCGACACCCTGGACCTGGTCGGCGAGCGGTGGAGCCTGCTGGTGATCCGCGAGCTCAGCCACGGCGTGCGGCGGTTCGACGGTATCGTGCTCAACACCGGCGTCTCCCGCGACATCCTCACCGCCCGGCTGCGCAAGCTGGAGGCGGTCGGCATCATCCGGCGGGAGCGCTACAGCGACCACCCCGTACGCTTCGAGTACCACCTCACGCCCGCGGGCGTCGAACTGTGCGACGTCCTGATCACGCTCATGAGGTGGGGCGACCGCCACCTGCATCCCGACGACCCCCCGGTCCGCTGGCAGCACTCCTGCGGCGAGACCCTCGACGCGATGGTCATCTGCCGCCACTGCGGCGGCGAGGCTCGCGTCGGTGCTCACTCACCCACCGGCCGTGGTGTGAAATCCGGAAATACCACGCATACAGCAACCGCTCAGTAGCCGTTATTTCCGCTGTGCAGTGAGCCACCCGCATTCGGCGATCCTCGGGACGGTCGGTGAACGGTTACTCGAGCGGGGTGCCGCCCATTTGGGCGAGGAGTTGTTGCATGCGGTCGATCTCGATGCGCTGGTCCGCGTCGACGTCGGTGGCGAAGCGATAGGTCTCGGGTTCCTGGCCGCCGCCGTCGGCGAAGAGTTTCTCCACCATGCTCAGCGCGCCCGTGTGGTGGCGGATCATGAACTGGACGAAGAGCTTGTCGAACTCGGCGCCGCTCGCCTTCTCCAGTTCGGTGAGCTGCGCCTCGGTGAGCATCCCGGGCATGATCCCGCCGTGCGCGTGGCCGGAGGATCCGTTCGGCACCTGCTTGAGGCGTGCCCGGAGCCAGTTCTGCATCAGCCGGATCTCGTCCTGCTGTGACGCCTTGATCCGTTCGGCGAGCAGCGACAGGTCCCTGCGCGTGCTGCGGGTGGAGACGAGTTCGGCCATCACCAGGGCCTGCGCGTGGTGCGGAATCATCCCCTGCATGAAGCGTACGTCGGCCTCGGTGTACTGCTGCTCCTCGGGTTGGGGCAGCTTGTCGCCGGTGAGCACCTGGCCTGACTGCCCGGGGGCGCCCGGCTGTACGACCGCGGGGGCGCGTTCGGCGGCCTGCTCGGAGCCCTCGGACGTGCACGCCGCGAGAATTGTAACGATAAGCATAAGAGGGAAGACGCGCCGTAGCGGGGATGGCGAGAGCATGATATATATCCGCTTTCGACTCATTGGGCTGAAAGTCCGTAATCAATAGATATCGCAGGGTATAGCACATCCCCTGATGTTCCCCTACAGTTTTTGTGCCGATGCATAGATCTTGGGTGCTTGTGCGGTATGGGTCCTTTGTGTCCCGTATCGCACTGCATTGGGTCATGTCAATGGAGACATTAGAGAAGGAGCTACGACCCATGGGTAAGGGCCGTGCGGCACGTTGGGGACGTGCCGGGTTGAGCAAGCTAGGGGTGATGATCGCTACGGGGGCGGTCGTGGTCGGGATGTTGCCCGCCACGGCCGTAGCGGCCGACGTCGATCCGCGGATCGGTCTCGGTGCTGGATGGCTGGACGCGCAGGAGGCCAGTGCCGGCCTGCAGCTCCTGGCACACCGGGACAAGCCGGAGGGGTTCTTCCAGCCGACGAACGTCGGCAATCTTTCGTACGCCAACTCGGACATGGCGTTCAGTGGCAACCATGCCTTCGTGGGTAACTTCCACGGTTTCAACATCTATGACATCTCCACCCCCGCGAATCCGGCCCTGACCACCTCGGTGGTCTGCCCGGGTGGACAGGGTGACCTGTCGATCCACGGCAACCTGCTGTTCATGGCGGTCGAGGAGACGCGCGGACGGCTCGACTGCGGCACCCAGGGTGCCAGCGGCACCGTCAACCCCGACAGGTTCCGGGGCGTCCGGATCTTCGACGTCAGCGACGTCCAGCACCCGGTGCAGGTGGCGGCGGTCCAGACCTGCCGTGGATCGCACACCCAGTCGCTGGTGACCAGCAAGGACGACCCGGACAACGTCTACGTCTACGTCTCGGGCACGTCCAGCATCCGGTCCGGCAGCGAGCTGGCCGGCTGTGTCAACGGGGCCGCGACGGACCCGAACACGGCGCAGTGGCGGATCGACATCATCAAGGTGCCGCTGGCCGCGCCGCAGAACGCGGCGATCGTGAGCCAGCCCCGCCTGTTCGCCAACCGGGAGACCGGTGCGATCAACGGCCTGCAGAACACCCCGCCCGCGCCCCGGCACCCGTCCGGCTCGACCTGGTCGCCGCAGCCGGTCACGACCCACTGCCACGACATCACCGCCTACCCGGCGATCGGCCTGGCCGCGGCGGCCTGCGCCGGTAACGGTCTCCTGCTCGACATCTCCGACCCGGCCAACCCGGTCAGGCTGGACGAGGTCACCGACCCGAACTTCGCCTACTGGCACTCGGCGACCCTGAACAACGACGGGACGAAGATCGTCTTCACCGACGAGTGGGGTGGCGGCACCGGTGCGCGCTGCCGGACGACCGACGAGCCCTCGTGGGGCGCGAACGCCATCTTCGACATCGTCGACGGCAAGATGCAGTTCCGTAGCTACTACAAGCTCCCGGTGCCTCAGGTCAACCAGGAGAACTGTGTGGCCCACAACGGGTCGCTCGTCCCCGTGCCCGGACGCGACATCATGGTCCAGGCCTGGTACCAGGGCGGCATCTCGGCCTTCGACTTCACCGACTCGGCCAACCCGAAGGAGATCGCCTTCTTCGACCGCGGTCCGGTCAACGCGACCTCGCTGCTCACCGGCGGGTTCTGGTCCGCGTACTACTACAACGGTCACGTCTACGGCAGCGAGATCGCCCGTGGCTTCGACACGCTCGCGCTGACGCCGAGCGAGCACCTGGACAAGGCCGAGGTCGACGCCGCGGCCCTGGTGCGCTACGACAGGTTCAACCCGCAGACCCAGCCGCAGACGGCGTGGGTGCCGAGCTTCGAGGTCGTCCGGGCGTACTACGCGCAGGCGCTGCGTACCGGCACCATGCAGCAGGACACCGCCGACAACGTGCGGAAGTTCGTCGACCGGGCTGAGAAGTTCAAGGACGGTCCGCAGAAGAACGCCGCCGTGGCGCAGCTGAGGGCTGTCTCCAACCAGCTCAACGCCGCCGACAGCGCGCAGGCCGCGCTGATCAAGGCTCTTCGCGACCTGGCCGACGCGCTCAGCTGAACCGAGCCGCGGCGATCCGCGATGAACCGATGAGAGGGGGCGCCCGCCGGGCGTCCCCTCTTCCGCATGAGGGCTTTCGGCGCCTCGGTGATCTCACCGTTCAGGCGGACCGCGAGCACCGTGGGTGGTTCATTTTCCCTGGTAGACGGCCGGGCGCTTCTCGCGGAAGGCGCGGGAGCCCTCCTTGGCGTCCGCCGAGCCGATGACCGGCCAGCCGATGCCGTCGGAGACCTTGAGTGCCTCGGCCTCGGGCATGCCCAGGGTCTCGCGGTAGGTGCGCAGGATGGCCTGGACGGCGAGCGGGCCGCACTCGGCGACCTGGGCGGCGATCTCCAGTGCGACGGCCAGCGCCTGCCCGTCGGGGACGACGCGGTTGACCAGGCCCATGCTCAGTGCCTCCTGCGCGGTGACGGCACGACCGGTCAGCAGGATGTCCATGGCGAAGGCGTACGGGATCTGGCGCGGGAGCCGGATCGCCGAGCCGCCCATCGGGAACAGCGCGCGGCGGGCCTCGAAGAGGCCGAGGGTGGCGGACTCGGCGATCACCCGCAGGTCGGTGCCGACCAGCAGTTCGGTGCCGCCGGCCACCGCGTACCCCTCGACCGCGCAGACGATCGGCTTGGTCGGCAGCGCGTCCGAATCGCGGAGCAGGCCCTTCCAGTGGAAGTCGGGGATGGCCGCGGCCCGCTCCCTGACCCGGGGGTCCTGCGAAGGAGCGCCCATGGCCTTGAGGTCGGCGCCCGCGCAGAACGTCCCGTCCGCGCCGGTCAGGACGGCGACGCGGACCTCGGGCTCGTCGGAGACGTATGCCCAGGCGTCGGCCAGGCCGACCAGCATGTCCGACGAGAGCGCGTTCTTCGCCTCGGGCCGGTCCAGGGTGACGACGACGACATGACCGTCGCGCTCGATCCGGCAGTGTGGCGTGCTGATCGGCAGAAGTTCCACGGGAAGACCTCCGTTACTTTACCAAGCGCTTGGTAGGCAATCCTAGATCCGGCGCGGTCCGCGCCGCCAGGTCGCCCGGCCGTGAGAAGTCTTCCCCGGACGCCTTCCAGGGGGCCGGGTCATCGTGAAATGGTCAAGGTCCATCCAGGAGTCAGGGTGCGTATCAAGCGCTTGCTAGGTGTGCCTCCTGGGGTTAGTCTGCCCATGCGTACAAGAACAGATTCCTGTTCTATTTACCCCGTTCTGCCAGGGCTTGTCGCCATAAAGAGAACATGATTCACTCCGGCGAGCCGGGGCCTTTCGACAGAGAGGATTTCCGATGGGTACGCTCGGTTTCTGGAGACTGGCGCAGGCGGATCCCGAGTGGGTGGCCGCCGTTGATCCCGACGGCACGGAACATCGCGCCGGTGACCTCCTCGCCCGTGCCAACCGCCTCGTCCACGGACTGAGAGAGCTCGGGCTGAAGACGGGCGACGGCATCTGCGGGCTCGTGCCCAACGGCTCCGACGGGCTGGTCCTCTACCTGGCAGCCCTGCAGGCCGGGTGGTACTACACCCCGATCAACTGGCACCTCACCGGTCCCGAGATCGGCTACATCGTGGCGGACAGCGAGGCGCGGGCCTTCTTCATAGACGAGCGCCACGCCACCGAGGGCCTGCGCGGCGTGACCTCCTCGGGCATCGCCGGGGACCGCGTCTTCTCGTTCGGCCAGGTGGACGGGGTGCGGCCCGCCTCGGAGCTGACAGACGGGCAGCCGGACACCGCACCCGCCGACCGTACGGCGGGTGCCACCATGCACTACACCTCCGGCACCACGGGCAAGCCCAAGGGCGTGCGCCGCCCGCTCAACGGCATGGACCCCGACGACGCCGCCGAGCTGATGACCTTCCTGCTCGCCCTGTTCGGCATCACACCGGGCAAGGAGAACGTCCACCTGGTCACCTCGCCGAACTACCACACGGCCGTCACCCAGTTCGGCGGGACGGCCCTGCAGATGGGGCACACGCTCGTCTACATGGACAAGTGGGATGCCGAGCAGACGCTCCGGCTCTGCGAGCGGTACCGCGTCACCAACTCGCACATGGTCCCCACCCACTTCAAGCGCCTGCTCGCGCTCCCCGACGAGGTGAAGTCCCGATACGACCTCTCCTCCCTCAAATGGATGATCCACGCCGCGGCCCCCTGCCCGGTCCCGGTCAAGTGGGCCATGTTCGAGTGGTGGGGCGACTGCATCTACGAGTACTACGCGGCGACCGAGGGCGGCGGCACCATCGCCACCCCGGAGGGTTGGAAGAAACATCCCGGCACCGTCGGCACCGCCTGGCCGATCAGCGAGCTGCTCATCGTGGACGAGGACATGGAGCCCGTCCCGACCGGGACCCCCGGCACCATCTACATGAAGATGATGGGCGTCAGGTTCGAGTACAAGGGCGACCAGGAGAAGACCGAGGCCGGCCGGCTGCAGGACCACTTCACCGTCGGTGACATCGGTTACCTGAACGAGGAGGGCTTCCTCTTCCTCTGTGACCGCAAGGCCGACATGATCATCTCCGGTGGGGCCAACATCTACCCGGCCGAGATCGAGAACGAGCTGATGGTCCACCCCAAGGTCGGCGACGTGGCCGTGTTCGGCATCCCCGACGAGGAGTGGGGCGAGCAGATCAAGGCGGTGGTCGAGCCGGCCCCGGGAGTGGTGCCCTCGCCCGAGCTGGCCGCCGAGCTCATCGAGTCGCTGAGAGGCCGCCTGTCGAAGATGAAGTGGCCCAAGTCCGTCGACTTCATCGGCGAGATGCCCCGCGAGCCCAACGGCAAGCTCCTCAAACGCAAGCTACGTGACCCGTACTGGGAGGGACACGAACGTGCCATCTAGCGATCCAACGACCCTGCGGGCTCGGCACACGCTGGAGTTCCCCGGCGGATACACGCGTACGACGGGACCGGTGATCGGACGCTTCCTCACCGAGTTGCGGGACGGGCGCGTCGTCGGGGTCCGTACGGCGGCCGGGCGGACACTGGTGCCGCCGCTGGAGTACGACCCCGACACCGGCGATGCCGTCACCGAGGAGTTCGTCGAGGTCGGGCCGGCCGGGACCGTCGAGAGCTGGGCGTGGGTGAACACCCCGAGGAAGGGCCACCCGCTGGACCGGCCGTTCGCCTGGGCGCTGATCCGGCTGGACGGAGCCGACACCGCGCTGGTGCACGCGGTGGACGCGGGAGACGTCAAGGCCATGCGCCCCGGGCTGCGGGTACGCCCCCGCTGGCGGGCCGAGCGCACCGGGCACATCACCGACATCGAGAGCTTCGTTCCCGAGGTCACCAGGATCGTCTCCGAGGTCCGCGTCGAGTACTCGCTCCGGCCAGGCCTGGCGCTGGCCCGATTCCTGCAGGGCGTCGCCGAGGGCGTCTTCATCGGCTGCCGGTGCGGCACCTGCCACAAGGTCTACGTGCCCTACCGGCTGTCCTGCCCCGAGTGCGGAGTCTCGATCACCGAGGAGGTGGTCGTCCCCGACATCGGCACGGTCACCACCTTCGCCATCAACAACCTGCCCGACCCGCGCGCCCCCGAGGTGCCGTTCGTCTCGGCCTACATCCAGCTCGACGGCGCCGACATCCCGATGATCGCCCTGGTCGGCGGGATCGCGGCCCACGAGGTGCGCCAGGGCATGCGGGTGCGGGCCGTGTGGGTGCCCGAGGAGGAGCGGACGATGTCCATGTCGAACATCAAGTGGTTCGCCCCCACCGGCGAGCCGGACGTGGAGCTGTAGATGCGTGAGATAGCGATCGTCGCGTTCGCGCAGACCAGGCACAGCGCCGTCGACGAGGGACAGAGCGAGTCCGAGCTCATCCTGCCCCCGCTGGAGACGGTCAGGGCCGCCACGGGGCTGCGGAAGTTCGGTTTCACCTGCTCGGGGTCGTGTGACTATCTGGCGGGCGCCCCGTTCTCCTTCGTCTCCGCGCTCGACGCGCTCGGTGCCTGGCCGCCGATCTCGGAGAGCCACGTCGAGATGGACGCGGCCTGGGCGCTGTACGAGGCCTGGGTCAGGCTGCAGCACGGCGACGTCGACTCGGCCCTGGTCTACGGCTTCGGCAAGTCCTCCCAGGGGGACCTGCGGGAGATCATGACGCTCCAGCTGGACCCGTACTACCTGGCCCCCCTCGGCCTGGACCAGGTCTCCTTCGCCGCGCTCCAGGCGTCGGCCACCGGGGCGGAGCGGGCCGAGCTGGACGAGATCGTGCGGCGCAGCCGCGCCGACGGGAGAGCCAACCCCTACGCCCTCGACCTGCCGGAACCGGCGGGGGAGGGGGCCGAGGTCGAGCCGCTGCGGCCGTACGACATCGCCCCGATCACCGACGGCGCCGCCGCGGTGGTGCTGGCGGCGGGAGACCTGGCCAGGGAGCTGTGCGAGCGCCCCGCGTGGATCACCGGGATCGCGCACCGGATAGAACCCCACTACCTGGGCATGCGGGATCTCGCCCGGTCGGCCTCCGCCGCGGACGCCGCACGAGCGGCGGGGGTCGGCAAGGGTGACGTCGAGGTGGCCGAGCTGCACGCCCAGTTCAGCCACGAGGAGATCATCCTGCGCCGGGCGCTGGAGCTTCCCGAGGGCACCCGGGTCAACCCGAGCGGCGGCCCCCTCGCGGCCAACCCGGTCATGGCCACCGGCCTCATCAGGATCGGCGAGGCGGCCCGACACATCCTGGACGGCACCGCGAGCCGCACCCTCGGACACGCCACCAGCGGCCCCTGCCTCCAGCACAACCTCGTCACCGTGATGGAGGCCTGAGAATGGAGCGAACCCGACGCAGTGAGCGGAGTGGGCCGCGCCGCGAAGCAAGTGGTCCGCGAAGTGAGCGAGGAGCGGTGAGCGACCATGAGTAACCCCTGCGCGGTCATCGGTGTCGGTCAGACTCGCTACACGACCAAGCGGCACGACGTCTCCATCGCCGGCCTGGTCCGCGAGGCGGCCCTGCGCGCTCTCCAGGACGCGGGCCTGACCTGGAAGGACATCGACGCGGTGGTCATCGGTAAGGCGCCCGACCTGTTCGAGGGCGTGATGATGCCCGAGGCGTACCTGGCCGACGCGCTGGGCGCCGCGGGCAAGCCGGTGATGCGGGTCCACACCGCGGGCTCGGTCGGCGGCTCCACCGCGCTGGTCGGTGCCTCGCTGATCCAGGGCGGCGTGCACGACCGGGTGCTGGTGGTGGCCTTCGAGAAGCAGTCGGAGTCCAACGCGACCTGGGCGCTCTCCACCCACCAGCCGTTCAGCGCCTCGCTGGTCGTCGGTGCGGGCGGCTACTTCGCCCCGCACATCCGCGAGTACATCCGCCGCTCCGGCGCCCCCGAGCACATCGGCCACCTGGTGGCCGTCAAGGACCGGCAGAACGCCCTGAAGAACCCGTACGCCCATCTGAGGATCCCCGGGATCAACCTGAAGATGGTCGAGTCGACCCCGATGCTCTGGGAGCCGATCCGCTATCTCGACACCTGCCCGTCCTCCGACGGTGCCTGCGCGATGGTGCTGTCCGCCGCCGACAAGCTCACCGACAGCACACCGGCCTGGGTCCTCGGCACCGCGATGCGCTCCGAGCCGATCTTTCGCGCGGGCCGCGACACGGTGAACCCGCAGGGTGGCAAGGACTGCGCGGCGGACGTCTACCGGCAGGCCGGGATCACCGACCCGCGCAGGGAGATCGACGTGGCGGAGGTGTACGTGCCCTTCTCCTGGTACGAGCCGATGTGGCTGGAGAACCTCGGTTTCGCCGCCGAGGGGGAGGGCTGGAAGCTCACCGAGTCCGGGGCGACCGCGCTGGACGGCGACATTCCGTGGAACGCCTCGGGCGGCGTGCTGTCGAGCAACCCGATCGGCGCCTCCGGGCTGATCCGGTTCGCCGAGGCGGCGCTCCAGGTCAGGGGGATGGCGGGGGAGCACCAGGTGGACGGCGCCAGGCGGGCCCTCGGGCACGCGTACGGGGGAGGCGCCCAGTTCTTCGCGATGTGGATGGTCGGCAGCGACAGACCCTGATCCCCCCAGGAGGGCCCATGGAGTTCAACCACGCAGATCTGTTCGAGGGGATCGTGGACGCGGTTGGGGACCGCACCGCCGCCATCTGCGGTGATGATCGCCGGACCTACGCGGAACTGGACGCGGAGGCCAATCGGCTCGCGCACTATCTGCTCGACCGGGGCGTCTCGGCCGGGCAGCACGTGGGCATCCACCTCTACAACGGCATCGAGTACCTGGTGGGGATGCTGGCCGCGCTCAAGATCCGGGCCGTGCCGATCAACGTGAACTACCGTTACGTCGAGGCCGAACTGCTCTACCTCTACCAGGACTCCGACATCGTGGCGCTCCTGTTCGACGTGGAGTTCGACGGCCGGGTGGCGGCCACCGCCCCACAGGCCCCGCGGCTCCGGCACCTGATCGCGGTGGGCGGGCCGTCCGAGGTCGAGACGGCGGTGCCGTACCAGGAGGCGCTGGCGGCCGGGTCACCGGAGCGGGGGTTCCCCGCGCGGTCCGGCGACGACGTCTACATCATCTACACCGGTGGCACGACCGGCATGCCCAAGGGCGTGATGTGGCGGGTCGAGGACCTGTTCTTCGCCTTCGGCGGCGGCAATCCGGGCGGGGAGCCGCGGGCCACGCCGGAGGAGGTGATCGAGGCGGCCGTGGCCTCCGGACCTGTCACCATGCTGGCGGCGGCCCCGCTGATGCACGGCGCGGCCCAGATGGCCACCTTCATCACCTGGTGGATGGGCGGAACCATGGTCTACGTCCGCAAGTTCGACGCGGCCGAGGTACTGCGCGCGATCGAGCGGGAGGGGGTCCTGACGATCAACATCACCGGCGACGCGATGGCCCGTCCGCTGATCGACGAGCTCGAGGGCGGCGGCTACGACCTGTCGTCGCTGTTCGTGCTCAGCTCCACCGGCGCCATCCTGACCGGCTCCCTCCGCGACCGCCTGGCGGAACTGCTGCCCGGCAGGATGATCCTGGACAACTTCGGGTCCAGCGAGTCCGGATACACCGCCTCGGCGATCCCCGGCTCCTCGCCCGAGTCGGGCCAGCGCTTCCAGGCCAACGTCGCGGTCGACCTGGCCGTGCTCAACGAGAGGCTGGAGCCGGTCAAGCCCGGCGGGGGTGAGCTGGGCATGGTCGCCAGGAGCGGCCGGATCGCCTCCGGCTACTACAAGGACGACGACAAGACCGGCAAGACCTTCGTGACCGACTCAGGCGGCGTGCGCTGGCTGCTCACCGGCGACATGGGCCAGGTCGAGGAGGACGGTACCATCGCGATCTTCGGGCGAGGTTCGGTCTGCATCAACACCGGCGGTGAGAAGGTGTTCCCCGAGGAGGTCGAGGCGGTGCTCAAGGGGCACCCGGCGGTCTTCGACGCGGTCGTCACCGGCATCCCCGACGAGCGCTGGGGCAGCCAGGTCGCCGCGGTGGTCGAACTCCGTCCCGGCGCGACCCCTGCGGTGGAGGACCTCGACGCGCACTGCCGGGCGAAGCTCTCCGGTTACAAGGTGCCCAGGACCTTCGCCTTCGTCGACGAGATGGTCCGCTCCCCGGCGGGCAAGGCCGACTACCGCTGGGCCAGGGAGACCGCCCAGGCCGCCCGGTCCTGATCCGCTTTTCGCGGGGAAGGGCGGGTGAACCAAGTCGGTTTTCGGTCCGTCACAGTGGTGTGATCCGTTCTCTGCTGGCCGTCGTGCTTCTGCTGACCGGCTGTTCCGCGACCGCCGAAAGCACCGCGACCGTAAAGACCAGCGCGACCGCCGAAACCAGCGCGCCCGTCGCGCGGGCCGGAGCTCGGACCGACGATGTCGTGATCCGGTTCCTCAGGTGCGGCCCGATGACCTGCGTCGGCGGTGACAGCCTGAGTGTCACCGGTGACGGGCGGGCCGTCTCGCTGCGGGACGGGGAGCTGGTCGCCGTCCCGCTCTCCGCGGCCGAGCTGGGGGACCTGCGGACCGGGCTGGTCGCGGCCCTGGCGGGACGGGAGGGCACCCTCGACCGTACCGGGGGAGCCACCGACCAGCCCTTCACCGTCATCACCGTGACCGGCCAGGACGGGAAGGTCCACGAGAACCGGCTGGAGGGGGCGCCGCTGGTGGAGGACGAGCGGATCGTCGCCGCCGGTGAGCGGCTCACGGCGCTGACCGGCCGGATCCGGGCCACCGGCACGCCGGACCGCACCGCGCCGATCACCGTGACGCTGTACGAGGGCCGCGGTGTCCGGCCCATCCGGCAGGCGAGCTGGCCCGAGGGCGTCCTCGCGCCGGCGCTGGACCCGGCTTCCGGGAACCTCTCCTCCCAGACGTACCGGGGAGAGGAGGCGAAGGCGCTGCGCACCGCCCTGGGCGCGGCCGAGGAGCACGTGGCGGTGGTGGTCGGGGGCCAGACGCTGATCGCCCGCTGGGAGGCGGAGCTTCCCTAGTGCCGGTCCATGGGGTGGCCGCTGTTGTGGAAAGCGCTTACCGTAGGAGGGTGGTCCAGCGAGCCGCGACAGGCTCCACTGAGGAAAGGCTCCGTGTTGATCCACTCAATTGATCCCAGGACCGGCGAGCCCGCCGGGGACCCCTACCCGCTGACCTCGGACGGCGAGGTGGACGCGGTCGTCGGAGCCGCCCGCGCGGCGGGACCCGCCTGGCGTTCCGCCGACCGGGCGCCGGTGCTTGAGGCGGTCGCGGCGGCGCTGGAGGCGAACGTCGAGGAGCTCTGGCGGGCCGCCGACGCCGAGACCGCGCTCGGGGAGACCCGGCTCCGCGGCGAGGTGGGGCGGGCCGCGGGCCAGTTCCGGCTCTTCGCCCAGGTGCTGCGGGACGGCGGGCACGTGGAGGCGGTGATCGACCACGCGACGGCCCAGCCGCCGGTCCCCGACCTGCGGCGGATGAACCACCCGCTGCCCGGCGTGGCCGGTGTCTTCGCGGCGAGCAACTTCCCGTTCGCCTTCTCGGTCGCGGGCGGTGACACCGCCTCGGCGCTGGCCGCCGGATGCCCGGTGGTGGTCAAGGCGCACGACGGGCACCCATGCACCTCGGAGCTGTCGCAGAAGGTCATCCAGAGCGCGCTGCCCGATCCGGCACTCCTGGGCCTGGTCCGCGGGCTCGACGCGGGAAAGCGGCTGGCCACGCACCCTTCCGTGGTGGCCGTGGGGTTCACCGGCTCCGTCCCCGGGGGCAAGGCCGTCCAGGCTCTCATCGCCGAGCGCCCGGAACCCATCCCGTTCTACGGCGAGCTGGGCAGCGTCAACCCCGTCGTCGTGCTGCCCTCGGCCGACCGCGAAGGGCTCGCCCAGGGGTTCGCCGCCTCGCTGACCCTCGGCACCGGTCAGTTCTGCACCAACCCCGGACTGGTCTTCGTCCCTGACGACACCGAGCTCCTGACCTCCATCTCCGAGGCGGTCTCCGCGACCGCGGGCGGGCCGATGCTCACCGAGCGGATCCGGGGCGGCTTCCTGCACGGGCTGGCCAGGCTCGGCAAGCTCACCACGCTGGCCGAGGGGCAGCCGGGCGAGGGGGCCTTCGCGGTGGCGCCGCAGGTGTTCGTCACCGATCTGGCGTCGTTCGCCGACGCCCTGCCCGACATCGCCGAGGAGTGCTTCGGCCCGGTCTCCGTCGTCGTGGTCTACGGCGACGCGGCGGAGCTGCCCGCCGTACTGGAGAGGCTGGACGGCTCGCTGACCGCCACGATCCACGCCACCGACCCCGGCGAGGCGCGGGAGAGCGCCGAGGTGCTGCTCAGGAAGGCGGGCCGGTTGATCTGGAACGGCTGGCCGACCGGTGTCGCGGTCCGCTGGGCCATGCACCACGGCGGCCCCTGGCCCGCGAGTACGGCCGCCGCGCACACCTCGGTCGGCGCCGCCGCGATCCGCAGGTGGCTGGTCCCCACCGCCTACCAGGACTGGCCCGCCGAGCTGCTCCCAGCCGAACTGCGCGACGACAACCCCCTCGGCATTCCCCGCCGGGTCGACGGGGTGGTCTCCTAGGCGCGGGTCGTCTGTCGGCCGCTGCTCCTCCGGCCCGTCCGACCTGCCCGGTGGCCTGCGCCCTCTGCGTGGGCGGGCCACCGGCGAACGGCAGGACCCGCCTCGCCCGACACAGCTCCGCGACCTGCTGGACGAGCAGGCCGCGGAGCCGCATGCGAGGTCCGTGGCTTAGGGCGGTCGCCGCCGACCCGTCGATGACCTCGTTCCTGCCCGACTGGGTGGAGGCGATTCTCGTTCCGCTGTTGCCGACCGGTCTGGTGGCGCTGGCCGGCTGCAAGGTCAGGCACACCCCGCGGCCGGCCCCCCCGGCCGACCAGCGGTAGCAGCCGCACACAGGAGAGCGCCCCGCTCCTTCCAGGCGCATTCCAGAAGTCGTCGCAACACTGTGACCGGTTACTGGCAGCGGGAAGCTTAGCGGTCCTGTACGGCAGTCGCCGGCGGGCGTACTCCGGCTTTCACGTGCACGCCTTGTTCTCCCTCCCAGGCAAGCAGGCCGTTACGTAGGGTAGTAGATACATAACTCTGGGTAGTCGAGTCTCGGATCGTTCAACTCTCCTTGGAGGCATACATGTGTCCCACCCGCCGAGCACTCGCTCTCGTTCTGAGCACGGCCGCCGCAGGCACCCTGCTCGTCCTCACCCCCACGGTCGCCCAAGCCGATGACTATCACCCCACCAACTACACCCACCATCTCTACGCGTGGTGCATGGCCCACGGCAATACATACAAGACCAGCGGTGCCGTCAAGGACTACACATGCAGGCTGGACTCGGGCACCCCGCTCCTTGATGCCATCTACCGCTTGTGGGTTAAATATTAAATAACCCGCAGCCCATCCCATATGCGCTTTACGACACAAGGGCGGCGTGGAGTTCCGCGAGTGATCCAAGGCCGCTCTTGATCAATCACTAACACTGTTCCCTCTGGGTATGTCCAGTTGTTAACGGCTCTGGCTCACTTTCGGTGGTGACGGAGCGTTAGGCCAGAAGTATGCGGTGACGGAGCAGCGTGAAGCTGGCGCGGCCGTGCATCTGGCGCATGATGCGCTTGGTCTTGGTGTTCACGCCTTCGGTGCCGCCGTTGTGATAGGGCAAGGTCAGGGCCGCGCGAACGGCATCGCGGTCCTGGTCGAGACCGCGGGTGAAAGCGTGCAGGTGAGGGAGATCGGCGGCACGGGCAGTGGCGATCCAATCGTCGAGGCAGTCGGCGTTGCCATCATGCGGCTGGAGCAGGCCAGTGAAGCCACGGACGAGCCCGGCCAACTCGATCATCTCCGAGCAGGCGACGGTGAGGCCGTCCAACAGGCGTCGCTGCTTATCGGTGAGGTTGCCGGGCCGGGTGAGCAAGAGCCGGGCCAGGCGGCGCGGCGAGATGGGCGGGCGCTCGCCCTCAGCCCGGCCTTGGGTGATGTAGCGGTACAGGAGGTTGAAGCTGCCCCGGTAGCCGAGGGCCTTGATCTCGGTGAACAAGTGCAAGACAGGGGCGGCTGGATCATCGGCGCGGCGGCTTTTGAGGTGGTCACGGTAGGGATCGACCAAGGTGGGCCGGTACTGCGGGGCACGCTGTAGACGCTCCGGTTCGGGCACGCGCGCATAGCGCTTGACGGTATTGAGGGAAAGGTTCAACCGGCGTGCGCATTCCAGCAGGCCTACGCCCTTGCCGACCAGGTCGTGGACCTGGTGCCAGCGCTCGCGAGTGGTCTGTGCGCGCTTGCCGTCCTGCAGGGGCACTGCGGCCGTGGCCCAGCAGGCGCTGTGCGCGGCGACCTCCTTGGCGGCGGCTTCGCCGAGGCCCTGCCACAGGTGCCACCGGTCGGTGACCTGGATGGCCTCCGGGAGGGCACGGCGGATCGCCTCAGCGTAGGCGCTCGAGCCGTCCCGGCACACGACCTGCACTCCGGGATGGGTGCGAAGCCAGGCTTCCAAGGTGTCGGCGGTGCGGTCGGCCAAGACATCGACGCGCTCGCGGGTCTCGGCGTTGATGAGCACGGTGGCATAGCGGTGGCGTCGGCGCAGAGCGAAGTCGTCCACCCCCAGCACCCGAGGCACCGGTGGCTGAGGCGAGGGCAGGCGCAGCAGGATGCGCAGAGTGGTATGCCGGGACAGGCGCATGGCCAGGGCTGATAAGGCTCGCGCGCCGGCGTGTCCGGCCAGTTCGCGGACCACCGCGCCGATCTGGCAGGCCAGGTGGGGTGTGCGGCGTTGGTAGCGTTCCAGCACGCCGGGGAGTTGTTCGCGGAAGGTCTGGCGGCAGCCGCGTGTCGGGCAGACCAGGCGACGGATGCGTACCACTATCAGCACGTGGCGTGCGTCGACGGGCACATCGGCCACGCTCCGCTCGTGATAGCCGTGCACACGCGCCGTCTGGGCCCCGTACCCCGGGCAGGTAGCCGGCCCGTGCGGAGTTCGCGCCCGCACCCGGATCCGCTTGCCTTCGTCCGCCACATCCTGCACGACCAGTGGCGATAACCCCGAAAACACCGTACTCACCAGCTCGTTGACATCACGCACAACTCACCGTGACGCAGCAGGACGTTTGGTTACCACCGAATCTGCGACAGAGCCTAGAAACGGTGGAATTGGCGGGGGGTCGGCGGCTGAATACTCCGTTTACCTGGGAGAACGTAGCCGAGCCTCCTGCCGGTCATCCAGATTTGAGACAGTCCCGATACTTGCTTTGGTCCACCAAGCGCATGGCCAGTCGATGCTGCCAGCCAAGGACAAAGAACTGGTCGACCGGCTGCTTGATCGAGCGGCCGAGCTTGTGGATCAGGTCGACGACGAGCATCCCTGGGGCAACGCCTGCCGTCGTACCCGCGGATACAGCGAGGTTCAGCAGTGCTTGCGAGGAACCTCGGGCCTTCAGGTTCGAGAGGAATCGCATATGGTGCCGCGCGTTTGACGAATCAACGCTACAGTTCACAGTGTGAAATTCGTTGTGCAGGTCCGGCTGTTCCCCACGCCCGCCCAGGAGGCGGCGCTGGCGGACACGCTGCGCCTGTGCAACGAAGCCGCCAACCTCGTCTCTCGCCTCGCGTGGGAGACGAAGACGTTCCGCAACTACGACCTGCGGGCGCACTCCTACGGCGAACTGAAGGCCATGGGCTTGTCGGCCCAGCCCGCCCAGCACGTCATCAAGAAGGTCTCCGACGCCTACACGACGGTGAAAGCCCAGGTGAAGGCGAGGCTCCGCAAGCCCCTCACCAAGCCGATCGGTTTCCGCCCGGACGCCGCCCAGCCGTTCGACGATCGGTGCCTGTCCTGGCAGGTCGAGGCCCGCACCGTGTCGATCTGGGCCACCGGCGGCCGGATGAAAGGCATCCGGTTCGCCTGCTCCGACGACCAAGCCCGCGCGCTGGCCGCCTACCGCAAGGGCGAATCCGACCTGATCCACCGAGACGGTAGGTGGCTGCTGATTGCCACCTGCGACGTCCCCGATGCCGACGTCACCGAACCCGACGCCTTTCTCGGCGTTGACCTCGGCATCGCGAACATCGCCACCACCGGCGACGGCAAGCGGCACTCCGGCAGGCACCTGAACGCGGTCCGGCACCGCAACCGGGAGCTGCGTCGCCGCCTGCAGGCCAAGCAGACCAAGTCCGCCAAGCGCCTGCTGAAGGCCCGCAGGCGCAAGGAGTCCCGGTTCGCCCGGGACGTCAACCACCGCATCTCCAAAAGCATCGTGACCGAGGCGCAACGCACCGGGCGCGGCATCGCCCTGGAAGACCTCCAGGGCATCCGCGAGCGGGTACGGCTCCGTAAGCCCCAGCGGGTCACGTTGCACTCGTGGTCGTTTCACCAACTCGGCCAGTTCGTCGCCTACAAGGCCCGCCGCGCGGGTGTCGCCGTGGTCCACGTCGACCCCGCGTACACATCCCAGGGGTGTTCGGTATGCGGCCACGTCGACAAACGCAACCGGCCGGACCAGGAAACCTTCTTCTGTACGTCGTGCGGCTTCGCTGAGCACGCCGACGTCAACGCGGCTCGTAACATCGCCTCACGCGGTGTCACAAGCTGGGCAGTGAGTCACGCTGCCTGACGCGGACCAGACCGTCGAAGCCACCGACGGCGAGGAACTGCAAGCTCAGCCCTTCAGGGCTGAGAAGCTGACTTCAACTGACTGCCTGACGCGGAGATACCGATGACCCCTCAGCCGTTGTCCGAAGAGCAGATCGTCGCCCATCTGGCCGAGCTGCCAGGGTGGGAGCGTGAGGGGCAGGCCATAGCCCGGACGTTCAAGCATGCCTATCACGAGTGCGTACATCTGGCCATGTACGTCGCGGCCAAGGCTCGCGAAGTTGGCCACCACCCTGATGTTCACATCACCTGGCAGCGGATCCGATTCGTGATCACTACTCACGACGCCGGAAACCGCCTCACAGCCAAGGACTTCGAACTCGCCCGCCACATTGACGTGATCGCCGCCGGCCACGGCGCCGAAACGGTCTGAACTCACGATCGGAGCGAGGGCCTCGCATCCCCTCCCGCGCTGTCCTGTGCGCGCTTCGTGCAACGCCCCTCCAGCGCCGATCCGGTGCGCGCTTCGTGCAGAGGGGGAGCCGCTCAGCGAGTACGGACCGGCGTGAGGTGCCGCGTTACTGGTTGGCCGGCACGCGGCGGGCCACGCCGTAGAGCCACAACAGTGCCCGCTCGCCCTCGGATACGTCGCCGATGCGCCGCCAGGCGGTGAGGAACGTCTCGGAGATGACGTCGGCGGCGTCGTCGGGGCAGCCGGTACGGCGGGCGGCGTACTGGTGTATCGCCGGGTAGTGCGCGTCATAGATCGCCTCGAAGCGATCTCGCTGTGTCACAGAGTCCCCCAGTCGAAAAGGTGCCGGACACCTTGGTAGGTGTCCGGCACCTTTCGATGTGTTGCGGGGCACTATGCCAGCCCGTTCGGTCCGGTGGGCGGCTTCTGAGGGGGCCACCTCACCGGTCCACCGCGCTCAGGTTTTCGACCGCGCGTTCGCGATCTCCGCTCAGGTACGGAGCCCTAGCCGATCTTGCCCGAGCCCGCGTGCCGGGAGACGGACCTGTGCACCGCCGGGGCCGGTTCGATCGCGGTGTGCAGGGTGGGGGTCCAGCCCGCGTCCGTGCCGAAGTCGGGGTCGTGGGCGGCGTTGTAGGCGGCGACGAGGTCGAGGGGGGTGACGGGCCCGCCGACGCGGAGCACGTTCCCCCTGGCGGTGAGGGAGGTGCCGCCCCAGTTGTAGAGGAGGTTCGCCGGAGCCACGGCCCGGCTCAGCCGGAAGAAGTTGTTCTCGGCGAAGATCTGCGACTGTACGCCCACGCCGAGGGCGTACACGAAGGTCGAGGCGTCCGGGATCTCGTAGTAGTTGTTGTAGACGTGCACCTGGCCGAAGCGCACGCGGGGCAGCCGCTGGAGCGTGTTGTCGAAGTGGTTGTGGTGGACGGTGACCTTCAGCTTGCCCGCGTCGGTCGCCGGGTTGTTGGTCGAGCCGATCAGCATCGTCTTGTCATGGTCGGCGAACCGGTTCCAGGAGGCCGTCACGTAGTTGGAGCCGTTGGTGATGTCGAGTTGCCCGTCGTGAACCTGGTAGGGCCTGCCGAAGTACAGCGGCTGGCTCGAGTCCGGGTTGTCGCCGTCGGTGAAGGTGTTGTGGTCCACCCACACGTGCGTCGAGCCGGTCACCGAGATGTTGTCGTAGAGGGAGTTCCAGTTGCCCTCGTCGCCGTCGGTCGGGTCCCACTGCGGGAAGCAGTCGGCGGTGTCCTCGAAGTCGATGTTGCGGACGATGACGTTGTCCGCCTTGTCGATGTGCAGGTTGACGCCCCGGATGCGCGCGTCCTTGCCGAGGCCGACGATCGTGGTGTTCGAACCGACCTTGAGCTTGATGTCGGCGGTCTGCCTGGCGGCCGAGGCGGCCCGCGCGTTCTCCAGCAGGCCCGAGGGCTCGGTGTCCCTGCCCCACACCGCGGGGTCGTACGCGGCGAGGTAGGCCTCCAGCGTGTAGCCGCCGGTCGCGTAGTCCGCGCAGGTCCTGTCGGTGTCGATGGTGCCCTTCACATAAATGATCTTCGGTGAGGGCGCGGCGAGCGCGGCGGCCAGCTGGGCCCGGGTGGAAACGGTGTGCGTGTTCGACGCCGGCGCGGCGGCGCCGCCGGTGGTTCCGGTGCCCTCGGCGGCCCAGCCGTCGTTCGCGGGCAGGGTCTGGCGGCCCAGGTCCGCCTTCCGTCCGGCGGGCGAGGCGGTGGGGGTCTCCGAGACGGCGGCGGATGCGGCCGGGGCGGTGAGAACCGCCAGGGAGAGCAGGGCGGTGAGCGCGACGGCTCGTTTCATGGTGATTCCTCCACAGGTCAGGTGGGAGGGGAGGCTCCGTGAGAACCCTGAGAGCCTTCCGGAATGGCGAAGGCGGGCGCGCCCAGGTCAGGGGTGGGAGCGCCCGCCCCCGATGGTCAGGCTCAGCCGCCGTTACGCTGCTTGTACGACGCCTGGGCCTCCGTCAGCTTGGCCGCGAACGCGTCCAGGAAGTCCTTGGGGGACAGGGCACCCTGCAGGACCTTCTGGAACTCCGGCTCCATGTCGGTCTTGGTGATCGCGTTGAACTCCGGCAGGTGGTAGGGCATCTGCACGATCTTCGTCGCCGGGTCGTTGAGCACCTTGACCGCCGCGGCGATGTGCTGCAGCCCCGCGATCCACGGCTCGTCGTTGACGTCGGTGTTGGCCGGGAGCACGCCGGTCTGCTCCGACCAGTAGCTGTTCATCTCCTTGGAGGCGGCGAACTCCGCGAACTTGTACGCGGCGTCCTTCTTCTTGCCGGAGGCGAACACGCCGATGCCCGAGACCGGGTTGGACAGGATCGCCTGGACACCGCTGTCGGACTTGGGCACGGGCATGGCCGCCACGTTGCCCGCGCCGATCGTCTTGACGTGGTCCTGGTACGACCCCAGGTTGTGCTGCATGATCGCGATGTTGCCGCCGTCGAACTGGGCGACCATCTTCGTGTAGTCGTTGCTGATGTCGGCCTCGGGCGTGACCTTCTTGTACAGCCCGGCCAGCTTCGTGAGGGCCGCCACGTTCCTCGGGTCGTTGACCGTGGACCTCCCCGAGGCGTCGAAGACCTCGGTGATGCCGGACTGGCCGTACACCACCTCCAGCATCTGCGCGATCGAGCCCGCCCCGCCGCGGATGGTGAAGCCGTAGCGGTTCCTGGCGATGTCGGTCAGCTTTGTGGTGGCGGTGAAGAAGTCGTTCCAGGTCGTGGGCGTCTTGAGACCGGCCTCCTTGAACCAGTCGGTCCTGTACCAGAAAACACCCATATTTGTGGACATCGGAACCAGGTAGGTCTTGCCGTCGGGCACGGTGCCCTTGACCGTGCTCACGACCTGCTCGTTCAGCTTGCCGTTCAGCGCGCCACCGGAGATCCGGGCGTCCACCGGCTCCAGCGCCTTCTGCGCCACCAGGCTCGACAGCATCGCGGTGGAGACACCGCCCACGTCGGGCAGGCCGCCTCCGGCGATCGCGGTGTCATACTTCTGCTGCGTCTGGGCGATCGGGATGCCGACGTACTTCACCTCGATGGACGGGTTCGCCTTCTGGAACTCGGCGATGATGTGCTGCCACACCGGGGTACGTGCCGGGCCGCCGTTGTCGTCCCAGAAGGTGATCGTGGTCTTCCCGCCGGAGGACTCCGGCTCCTCCGCGCCGCACGCGGCAAGCCCGGTGCCGAGCGTCAAGGCCGTGGCCAGGATCGCCAGGCGCTTTGAGCGTGAAGTCATTGCTCTTCTACCTCTCTGTGTCGTGTCCCCCGACATTGCTTGACGGTATGAGTGCCGAACTCCGCCCGAGACACTCTGTCGTCCCGGGTCGGTTACATCGCGTGAGGTGTCGCCTCGCCCCTGGCCCGTCACCGGGCGACCTCCGCGGCGAGCGCCGCCGCGTCGCCGGGGCCCAGCCGCCCGTCCGCGACGACGGTGACGATCCTTCGCCGCAGGGTGCCCTCGATGAGCAGCGGCGTGTCCCAGGCGAGGGCGGGCCCGGCGCCCGGGTACTCCACGACCCGGACGAACCAGGGGTCGTCCCGCTGGACGAAGACCAGGGTCCAGTCCGCCGAGGCCATGGCCAGCCACGGGGCCGTCGACCCGTGCACCGCGTCCTCGCCCTCGGCGTCCGCCGTGAAGACCTGGCGGCCGGCGGCCGTCCCCGGCGCCCGCCAGAAGAAACCGCCGTACCCGGCTCCCGCGCGGCCCTTGGTGGCCGAACTCCTGACGGGCAGCGGCTCGCCGGTGAGGTTCGTCAGCGCGAACGACATGTCGAGCGCCCAGCAACCGCCCAGCTCCACCACCCGCACGCTCCGCGCCTCGCGGGCCGTCTCGACGCCGTCAGGCCCCTCCCAGGCCAGCGACTCCCCGAACCCGGAGGAGCCGCGCCAGGAGAATCCGAGATGCCGCTGCGTGCCGTGGTCGCCGAGCCAGGTGGGACCGGCGTCGCGGACGTAGGTGCGCCCGCCCCAGAAGTTGCCCCCGCCCAGGTCGGAGATCGCGATGCTCACTCCCAGGTGGTGTACGTGGTCTTCTGGCGCGACCTCGGTCACGGTCGTACCGCCGAGGGTGCGCACCGGGTGCAGGTACGGCCGGGGCGACGACGTCGGCGGCAGCTCCGGCGCCACGACGTACTCGGCGACCTGTCGCCCGTGCGCCACGAGCACCGGCCGCAAGGCGTCACCCCGGCCCGGAGGTGTCCGTCCCGCGGTGACTCCCTCCGTACGGCGGAGGCGCCCGCTCCAGGGCACCCGCAGTTCCGAGTAGAGCGCCAGCCGCTCCGCGCTCGACGCCGTCACCTCGGCGATCCTGGGCAGCACCCGGTGCTCCGCGCCGACCTCCTGGAACACGTCCGGTATGGCGGTGGGCTCGGGCGCCAGCCGGACCGCCTCCAGGACGCGCATGAAACCCCGGGTCCGCTCCAGCGGTACGAGCAGCTCCGCGCCGTCGCGGATGTGCGCGACGAGGTTCTCCAGCAGATCGGTCCTCGGGTGTACGGCCGAGGTCCCGTCGAACTCGACCCGGTCCTCGGTGTAGGTCAGCCTGATCCGTCCCTGCTCGCCGTGCACGATCAGGTACGGCTCGTGCCGCCGATCCGCGCAGAGCGAGACCGCGACGGTCACCACGGTCCCGTCGTCCATCCGCATCCGCACGGATGAGGTGTCGTCCGCCTCAATCGCGTTGGCCCGGTAGAGCTCGACCTCGACCTGTCCCACCTCCGCCCCGGAGATGGCCAGCGCGGTCGCGGTCGCGTGCGCGAGCGGGTTGGTGAGGGCGCCGTCCACCACGGGCACGCCGCCGACCTCGCGCCTGCCGGCCCACGGCACCCGGCTGTAGTAGGTGTAGGAGCGCTCCCACGCGCCCGCGGCACCGATCCCGACGACCCGGCCGATCGCTCCCTCGGCGACCATCCGCCGGATCGCGGGGATCGCCTCCGAGCCCAGGCTCTGGAACCCCACCTGGCAGGCGAGCCCGGTCTCGGCGACCACCGCGGCGATCCGCTCGTAGTCGGCGTAGGTCGCGGCGGGTGGCTTCTCCAGCAGCACGTGCGAGCCGGCGCGCAGTGCCCGCTCCGCCAGCTCCGCGTGGGTGTGGATGGGCGTGCACAGGATCGTCACCTCGGCGGAGGTACGCCCGATCAGCCCGGCCAGGTCGCCGGAGAACTCCACCCCGGCGGGCAGCTCGCCGGCCGGCCGCACGTCGCACACCCCGACCAGCTCGACCAGCCCGGCCTCGGTCAGCCGCCGCACGTTCGACAGGTGCCACCAGCCGTGCCCGTGCGCCCCGGCCAGCACCACGCGAACCGGTTCCATCAGGTCACCTCCATCGCAGTCCAAGGCCCCGGTGGTCTCCGGCGCGCAACTCGCCCTTCTCCACCGAGACCGGGTAGGGCTCTTCGATCAGGCCGAGCGCGGCGAAGGAGGCGTCCTCGACCTCCTCGGTCATGCACGGCAGCGGCAGGGCCAGGGCGAGCTGCCCGGAGATCTCCGGCAGCAGGTGCGGGTAGACGGGCACCCCGAACGTCCTGGCCAGCTCGGCGATCCTGAGCAGCGGGGTGATCCCGCCGACCCGCACCACGTTCGGCTGCAGGACGTCGCAGGCCCCGGCGAGGAGCAGGTCCCGGAAGTCGTAGACGGAGTAGGCGCTCTCTCCCACGGCGATCGGGACCTCGACGCAGGAGCGGAGCCGGGCCTGCCCGGTCACGTCGTCGGCGGGCAGCGGCTCCTCCACCCAGTGCAGTCCGTACTCCGCCAGGGCGGCGATCGCCCGCCGGGCCCGAGGCAGGTCCCAGCGCTGGTTGGCGTCCACCATGAGCAGCGTGTCCGGCCCGATCACCTCGCGGACCGCGGCGACCCGCGCCACGTCCTCGGCCAGCGAGTCGCGGCCCACCTTGACCTTGACCGCCGGGTGGCCCGCGGCCCGCCACCGCCCGGCCTGCGCGACGAGTTCCTCCATCGAGTAGTGCAGGTTCACGCCGCTGCCGTACACCGGCACGCTGTCACGGCGCCGCCCGAGCGTGTCGACCAGCCCCGCCTCGCCGCAGCGCAGGTCCCACAGTGCCAGGTCGACCCCGGCCATCGCGATCGTGGTGAGCCCGCCGCCGCCCGCCTCGCGCAGGTGCCGCCAGAGCCGGTCCCAGACGACCTCCGGGTGCGGCTCCAGGCCGACCACGGCCTCACCGATCTCGCCGTCCAGCAGGGCCCGTACCGCCCGGGCCCCGATCTGCGGGGTCCAGGAGAACCCGGTCCCGCTCCGTCCGTCGGCCAGCGTCAGCCGTACGACGACCACGTGGTTGGCGGGCACGTCGGCACCCCACGGCCGCGGCAGCGCCACGGTCCGCAGTGTCGTCTCCAGGGAGGTGATCACTGGCCGCGCGGTCATCGGCCGCTCACCGCCCGATCAGGGCCAGGCCGGACTTGATCAGCCCGGCGAGCTCCGCCACGTGCTCGGCGGAGGGATCGACCAGCGGCGGTCGTACCCCGCCGACATCCAGGCCGCGGTGCCGTACCCCGGCCTTGACCAGCGAGACCGCGTAACCGGGAACCCGGTCGCGGAGCCGGACCAGGGGGGCGTAGAACTCACTGATCAGCCGCTCGTCGCCGCCCAGATAGGCGGTGGCGATCTCGGGGGCGAAGCAGAAGACCGCGCTGGAGTACAGCTCCACCCCGATGCCGCGGTAGGCCGGCATGGTCAGCTCGGCCGTCGGCAGGCCGTTGAAGAACAGGAAGCCGGGCCGTTCCTCCCGCACCGCCAGCACCGTCCGCTGCATGCGGTCGATGTCGCCGACGCCGTCCTTGATCCCGATCACACCGGGGATCCGGGACAGCTCGACCGCCTGCTCGGGGGCCAGTACCACCGAGCCGCGCTGGTAGACGATCGTGGGCAGCACCCCGGCGACCGCCGAGACGTACGCCGAGTAGCCCTCGCGCGTACCGTTCACCAGGTAGGGCGGCATGAGCAGCAGCCCGTCGGCGCCCGCGTCCCTGGCCGCCCTGGCCTGGGCGAGCGCGGTGCCGATCGGCCCTCCCGCTCCCGCCAGCACCGGCACCCGGCCGTTCACGGTCTCGGCCGCGACCCGCACCGCCTCGGCGTGCTCCGCCTCCGAGAGCGCGGAGAACTCGCCGGTTCCGCAGGCCACGAAGACCCCGCCGGGACCGTGCTCCAGCCCGCGCCCCACATGCTCGGCCAGTACGTCACCGGCCACCGAGCCGTCGGCGCGGAACGGGGTGACGGGAAAGAACAGCACTCCGCTGAGGTTCATCACAGGGCTCCAATCTCGGTGCGCCAGCTCCGCTTCGCCTGCCAGCCGAGCAGTCGCCCGGCCTTGGCCGAGGAGAAGGCAGGCGTCGAGCCGGTCAGTTTCTCCGCGAGTCCCGCGGTCGCGGGGTTGACGCGGGGGAGGAGTTCGGCCAGCGGCTCGCGGGCCAGCGCGTCGGCCGCGCCCGCGAAGAACACCTCGCCGCTCGGCAGTTCGGGCAGCTTGTCCAGCAGGGTCAGCACCATGTCGGAGGCGTCACGGGCGTCGATGTAGTTGAACAGCGACGTCCCCGCGATCTCCGGCCGGTCCAGCCGTTCGGCGATCGTGTGCCCCGACTGGGTGGGCGCGCCCGCCCACTCCTCCGGGGCGACGACGAAGCAGGGCCGCACGGCCGCGAACCTCGCCCTCGAACTGCGCGCGAACGTGGCCATCACCTGCTCGGCGACCAGCTTGGACAGGCTGTAGGCGTTCCACGGCGCGACCGGATGGTCCTCGTCGAGCGGCAGGTAGGAGGGCACCCAGCGGTCCGTGCCGTACCCGATGACCGTGGGGCTGCTGGCGACCACGATCCGCTCGACCCCGACCCCGGCGGCCGCCTCGCAGACGTTGAACGCCAGCTGGGTGTTGACCCGGTAGGTGAAGGCGTCGGTCCTGCTGAACGGGGTGGCGATCGCGGCCAGGTGCACCACGGCGTCCGGCCGGAACCTGGCCATCACCTCGAAGGACTCACCCAGGTCCGTCAGGTCGGCGGGGAGCACCGTGGCGGCCGCCGAGGGGGTGCCCGGCGCGGTGTCCACGCCGATCACCTCGTGCCCGGCGTCGGCCAGCGCGGTGACCACGCTCCGGCCCAGCCGCCCGGCGCTCCCGGTGACGAGGGTTCGTGTCATTGGTCGCTCACCGTTCCTTAGTCGACAGGGGATTCGCCGCCAGGGGACTCATCCCTTCACCGCCCCGGCGGACATGCCCTGTACCAGGTAGCGCTGGATCACCGCGAAGACCAGCACCACCGGTACGGCGGCGACGACGCCGCCCGCGGCCAGGGCGCCGAAGTCCACGCTGAACTCGCCCAGGGTGTACGCGAGGCCGACGGGCACCGTGAACTTCTCCTGCTCGCTGACGAACATCAGCGCGAACAGGAAGTTGTTCCAGCTGTGGATGAAGGCGAACGAGCCGACCGCGACCAGGGCGGGACGCAGCAGCGGCAGCACCACGGCGAAGAAGCCGCGCAGCCGGCCGCAGCCGTCCACCCAGGCGGCCTGCTCCAGTTCCACCGGGACGTTCCTGATGAAGCCGCTGATCAGGATGAGGGAGAGCGGCAGCTGGAAGACCGTCTCGGCGATCACCAGGCTCCAGAGCGAGTTGACCAGGCCGAGGACCCGGAAGATCTCGAAGAGCGGGATCAGCATCATCGCGCCGGGGATGAACTGGGTGCAGAGCATCCCGACCATGAACAGCTTCCGGCCGCGGAACTCGTACCTGGCCAGGGCGTAGCCGCCGGCCAGCGCGACCACGGTCGTCATGACCAGGGAGGCGATGCCCACCATCAGGCTGTTCTTGAAGAAGACCGCGAAGCTCAGGTCGTTCCAGACCGTCGCGAAGTTGTCGAACGTGATCGGCCAGGGCAGCAGCGAGGTCGATCCCCTGGGCCGGAACGCGAAGACCAGCATCCAGTAGAAGGGGACCAGTGTGAACAGCAGGTAGAGCCCGAGGGGGACCCAGATCTCCCACCGGCCGGCCTTCCCCTTCTCCTTGCGGCCGGTACGCGGCGCGAGCGCGGACGGGGCCAGGCGCGGCCGTTCGGCCGTCTGGAGTGTCATGACTTCGCTCCGAACCTGCTCAGCCGCAGGTAGGCGATCGAGAAGAAGGTCAGGATCAGGAAGGCGGCGGTGGTCAGCGCCGAGCCGTACCCGAAGTCGTGGGACTGCACGGCCTTGGCCGCCACGTACAGCGGCAGTGTGGTGGTCGCGTGCGCCGGGCCGCCGCCGGTCAGCGTGTAGAGCAGGTCGACGTTGTTGAACTCCCACACGCAGCGCAGCAGCGTGGACAGGATGATCGCGTCCTTGAGGTGCGGCAGCGTGATGTGGACGAACCGCCGCACCCGCGAGGCGCCGTCCACCGAGGCCGCCTCGTAGAGCTCTTTGGAGATGCTCTGCAGGTCGGCCAGGAGCAGGATCGCGAAGAACGGCACCCCGCGCCAGAGCTCGGCGAGCACGGCCGCCCAGAAGACGGTGTCGGGGTTGGCCAGCGGCGCGGCGCCGTACTGCATGAGGCCGAGGTCGGCGAGGTAGCGGGAGACGCCGGTCGTCGGGTTGTAGAGCAGGATCCAGATGCCGGTGGTCAGCACCCCGGAGACCGCCCACGGGGAGAACACGGTCGCCCGGGCCAGGCCGCGGCCGACGAAGGTCTCGTTCACGATCAGCGCCAGGACCAGCCCGAACACCAGTTGCAGGAACACCTCGACGCCGACCCACTTGAGGCTGAAGCCGAGGCTCTGCCAGAACAGCGGGTCCTCGAACAGCAGCCTGCGGAAGTTGTCGAGGCCGGCGAAGCCGTTGTCCCAGGGTTTGGTGACGTTGTAGGTCTGCAGGCTGTAGTAGACGACGCTGGCCATCGGGTAGACGAGGAAGCCGAGCATCGCGATCACCGCGGGGGCGATCAGCAGGTAGGGGGTCCTGGCCGCGCGGCCCAGGCGGCGGCGTATCCGGGGATTCGCCGTGGTGATTGCCATCGCCGGCAACTCCTTCCGAGTCGGCGTCAGGGGCTGCAACCGGTTGCATGAAACATGGCGGACATGTCCCAGCAACGTCAAGGGCCCAATTTTGTAAATCACCGCTTATCTGCGGATTTTTCGTTATTTGCAACTTTCATGGCCCCGCGTGCCCTGCTGCGGGGCTCGATCCCGGTCCGGTTCCGGCGTTGACAGTTACGCAACCGCTTGCACTAATGTGCTCAAGGGGCGGTGAAGGGCCATGACGGAGGAGTGCGGTGGCAGCGACGATCAGAGATGTGGCGCGGGCGTCGGGAGTGCACGTCTCGACGGTGTCCCGCACTTTCTCGGCGCCGCACCTGGTGAACGCCGAGACCCGCAACCGCGTGCTCGCCGTCGCCGAGGACCTCGGCTACCGGCCCAACCGCGCCGCGCGGGCACTCACCACCGGCAGGACCCACAACATCGGCCTCATCGTCGCAGACATCTCCAACCCGTTCTTCCCGCCGCTGATCAAGGCCGCCCAGGCGCAGGCCAGAGCCCGCGACTACCACGTGTTCGTCGCCGACACCGATGAGGATCCGCAGGTCGAGGAGGAGCTGATCCAGACCCTCGCCAAGCAGGTGGACGGGGTCCTGCTCTGCAGCCCGCGGCTCTCCAACCGGGTCATAGAGCGTCTCCACGCCGAGGTGCCGTTCGTGGTGGTCAACCGGAGGGTGAAGGGCATGCCGACGATACTGATGGACGTGGGCCAGGGCGCCCGTCTCGCCATCGAGCACCTGACCGGGCTCGGCCACCGCAGGATCGCCCTGCTGTCCGGGCCGAGCGGCTCGTGGACCAGCGGTGAGATGCGTGCCGCGGCGACCGCGATGGACGGCGTCGAGCTGGTGATCCTCGGCCCGAACGCGCCCACCGAGCAGGGCGGCCTCGCCGTCGCCGAGGAGGTGATCGCCTCGGGCGTGACCGGCGTGCTCGCCTACAACGACCTGGTGGCCATCGGGCTCATCGAGGGGCTGTACGAACGGGGCGTGCGCGTCCCCGATGACATCAGCGTGGTCGGCGTCGACGACATAGTGGCCGGGCGGCTGAACCGGCCCAAGCTGACCAGCGTGGCCATGCCCACGGCCGCCGCCGGGCGGATGGCGGTGGACCTGCTGCTGCAGTCCTTCGACGAGGGCGCCACCCCCACCCTGGCGACTCTCGACACCCACCTGGTCGTCCGCGAATCCACCGACCGTGCCGCGCTTTTCCCCCGGGGCTGAGGCCCCGGGTCTCCACGCTGGAGGTTTTGATGAACTTCGGAATCACCCCGACGGGGGAGCACGTCGAGCGGCACGTGCTGTCGAACGGGCCGATGCGCGCCTCGATCCTCAGCTACGGGGCGATTCTGCAGTCGCTGGAGGTCCACGGCGTCGACGTGGTCCTCGGCTACACCGGTCTCGACGACTACCTGACGCGCAGCCGCTACTTCGGCGCCGTGGTCGGCCGGTACGGAAACCGCATCGCGAACGGGCGCTTCACCCTCGACGGCCGTGACCACGAACTGCCGGTCAACAACGACCCCAACAGCCTGCACGGCGGCCCCGGCGGCTTCGCCAACCGGGTGTGGCGGGTGACCGAGGTCTCCACCTCGGCCATCACGCTGGAATATGTCAGCCTCAACGGCGAGGAGGGCTATCCGGGCATGCTGACCGTCTCGCTCACCTACACGCTGACCGAGGACGCGCTAAGGCTGGACTACCGCGCGTTCACCGACGCGCCGACGGTGCTGAACCTGACCAACCACTCCTACTTCAACCTCGCCGGGGGCGGCGACATCCTCAAGCACGTGATCCGGATCGACGCCGACCGCTATCTCCCCGTCGACTCCACCAAGATTCCGACCGGTGAGCTGGCCCCGGTGGCGGGCACCCCGTTCGACTTCACGACCCCGCGGGAGATCGGCGACAGGATCGACGATCCGCTGCTGGGGGGCGGCTACGACCACTGCTACGTGCTGCGCGGCGGCATCGAGGTCGGCGAACCGGTCAGCGGGCGCGTCATGGAGGTCTCCACCACCGAGCCCGGCGTGCAGTTCTACTCCGGCAACATGCTGGACGGCATCGCCACCGCGTACGGCAGGCACGCCGGCCTCTGCCTGGAGACCCAGCACTTCCCCGACTCGCCCAACCAGGACCACTTCCCCTCCACGGTCCTGCGCCCCGGCGAGGAGTTCACCTCCACCACGACCTACCGCTTCCGCTGAGTCTCCCACCCCCTGGAGGGCGGGACGAGGGCTCAGGCCTTTGCCGCGGCGCTCTCGCCGGTGAACGCGGCCACGGCGCCCAGGCCGAGGTAGACCAGGCCGCTGGTGACGTCGAGGCGGCGGCGGGCGCGGGCCGAGCGGCGCAGGCGACCGGCCATGGCCGAGGAGAGCAGGGCGTAGGCGCCGTCACTGGCCATGCCGAGGGCGATCCAGATCAGGCCGAGGAGCACGATCTGCGGGGCGATCGGGCCGGCGGCCGGATCGGTGAACTGGGGGAGGAAGGCGAGGAAGAAGATCGCGGTCTTCGGGTTGAGCACGTTGATCACGAAGCCCTCCCAGAAGATCCTGCTTCTCGTCGCGACCGGCGGCTCGGCCACCCCGTCCGGGTCGGGACGGGTCATCAGCTTGCGGACGCCCAGCCAGACCAGGTAGGCCGCGCCCAGATACTTGACCACCGCGAACGCGGTCGCCGAGGCGGCCAGCAGGGCGCTGATGCCCAGGGCCGCGGCGGCCACATGGACCAGGGAACCGAGGTGGATCCCCAGCACCGACACCAGCCCGGCGCTCCGGCCCTGGGCGACGCTGCGGGTCACGATATAGAGCACCGCGGGCCCCGGCACGAGCAGCAGGGCGAGGGTGGCCGCCACAAAGAGGGAGACCATTGTCAGATCGGGCATGTCGAGATCCTAGGCTCGCCCGATGCCCGGTGGCCAACGGGTTTCCGCCGGGTGCCGATGCTGCGGAGCCGGGCCCCCATCAGGTCGTTTTCCCTACGGGCGGGTCACCGAGGTCAGGGTGGCCAGCAGGGCGGCGGTGGCCGGCGGGTCGGGGGGCTCGCCGTAGGTGGCGGCGTAGACGCGGCGGGTCGAGCCGGGCAGTTCGATCACGGTGACCCCCGGGTGCCGATGGGCCTGCAGGGCGAGCCTCGGCAGGGCGGTCACCCCGATCCCGGCGGCGACCAGGGCCTGGACCGCGACGGCGTCGTCGGTCGTGAAGGCGATCTCCGGCTCGAAGCCCGCCCTGGCGCACAGTTCCAGCAGGTGGCTGCGGCACCGGTCGCAGCCGCCGATCCACCGGGAGTCGCGGTGCGAGGCCAGATCGCCACTGCCGTCGCTCTGGCCGGAGGTGACCAGGTAGCTGGTGTCGTCCAGCAGGTGCAGCAGGCGGATCCCGTCCTCCTCGGGGTCGGTGCCTTCGAAGCGGAAGATGACCGCCACGTCCACGTAGCCCGCCCGGAGCATGCGCAGCGCGTCAGGAGGTTCGGTCTCGGTCAGTCGCAGCTCCAGGCCGGGGTGCTCCCTGGCGAGGGCGGCGGCGGCCTGCGGCACGAACGTGCCCAGGGCGGAGGGGAAGGCGGCCAGCCTGACCCGCCCGGCGCGCAGGCCCACGTGCGCCGACAACTCGGCGGCCGCGGAGTCGAGGCGGCCGATGATCTCGGTGGCCCGTTCGGCCAGCAGACGGCCCGCCTCGGTCAGCCGGATGCCCCGGCCGACCCGCTGGATCAGCTTGGCCCCGGTCTCGGCTTCGAGCTTCGCGAGGTGGTGGCTGACCGAGGGCTGGGAGTAGTGCAGTTCCCTGGCCGCCGCGGTCACCGAGCCGTGCCGGGCCACCGCGGCGAGGACACGAAGCCGCACGATATCGAGCATGTATTAACTTTATCGATGAATGAACGGGAAAATGGGCATTAGACGTTATGTATCCCCCGAGCGCATCCTGGGGCCATGAAGACGTTGACGCGCACCCGTCCGGGCCTGGCCGAGATCGTCGAGGGGGTCAGGGCACTCGTCGATCCGTCCGCCGACCCCCGGGCGACCGCCTTCGCGGTGGCCGACCTGCTGCGTGAACGGCTGCCGTCGCCCGAGATCCTCACCGAGGAGGAGCGTCTCGGCGACCCCGACGGCTACGTCGGCCACACCCTCCACGCCGAGGAGAGCTTCTCGATCGTGGCCGTGGTCTGGCGGCCCGGTCAGCAGACCGCGATCCACGACCACATCGCCTGGTGCGTGTTCGGCGTGCTGCGAGGTGTCGAGTACGAGACCCTCTACCGCGACCACGGCGACCACCTGACCGAGATCGGCAGGACCGCCAACCGGACCGGAGAGGTCAGCGGCTTCGCCCCGCCCGGCGACATCCACCGCGTGCACAACACGGGGGACGAGACGGCCATCTCGCTGCACATCTACGGGGCCGACCTCAGCGCCGCCCCCACCAGCGTGCGGCGCGTCTACGACCTGCCCGTTCGCTGAACCACGCCGGGAGCAGGTCCGCGATCGTGACTCCGTCGAGCGGGCGCCCCCGCCCTGATCGTACGTTCGTCGCGAGGCCGGTCCGGCGAGAGCCGTCAAAGTGTCGCCTACTTCCCGATCTCGGGCTTCCTGTCGGTGTTCAGGCTCTCCCTGATGGCCTCCAGGCGGGCCGCGCCCTCGACGTCGATGGCGGCGCGCTCGACCTCGATCATGCGGGCCTCGACGGAGCCTGAGGTCAGCTCGGCCTCGCCGAGTGCGCGGGCGTAGCGCTTCTCGATCTTGTCGCGGACCTGGTCCAGGGTGGGCGTCTCACCGGCGGGGGTGAGCCCGGACAGATCGCCCATGGCCTTGTTGAGCTCCTCCTGGACCTTGGCCTGGTCGAGCTGGGAGAGCAGCCGCATCCGCTCGGCGATCTTCTTCTGCAGGGCCATCGCGTTGTTCTCGACCGCGGCGCGCGCCTGGGCGGAGAACTGCCTGGCCCGCTCGTAGGTCAGCTGCGACTCCTGCTGCGCGGCCTCGGCCGCCACCAGGCGGGAGGCGAAGGCGCGGGCCGAGTCCTCGTATGACAGGGCCTTGCGCTCGTCGCCCGCGGCCCGCGCCTGTTCGGCCAGCAGGAGGGCCTGGCGGGCGTTGGCCTGGAGCTTCCCGGTCTCCTCCATCGAGCGGGCGAGCTTCATCTCCATCTCGCGCTCGTTGCCGATGACCGCGGCGGCCTGCTGGCTCAGCCGCTGGTGCTGCTCCTTGGCCTCCGCGATGGCCTGCTCGATCTGGACGCGGGGGTCGGACAGCTCGTCCAGCCGTCCGGAGAGGGCGAAGACCAGGTAACGCCAGGCCCTACGGATGACCTTGAACATGGGGGGCTCCTTATCGATCCAGCGCGTCGCGCGTGATCTGCTCGGTTTCGTGGAGGCCCTGGCGGACTCCTTCGAGGGCGTCGGCGAGCTCGTCCAGCACCCGGGTCGGCTCCAGCCGGCCGTTCGCCGACACCGCCGACAGCTCCACCACGCGGGCGAGGAGCTCCTCGATGCTGATGGCGCTCGACTCCATCCGGGCGAGTACCTGCTCGCGGGCCGAGGCGAGCCGGTCGACCACGGCCCGCTGGGAGGCCAGCGAGGCGAGGGCGCGGTCGAGGTCCGCGACCAGGTCCTTCCTGGCCTCCGCGCGGGCTCGGGTCAGCCGGGCCTGCTCGTGGCCGAGCTTGTCGAGGTCGAACCTGGCCAGCGCGGTGCCGGTGAGCGAGGCCTGCTCGGCCAGCCGCTCCAGGGTGGCCGTCGAGTCGTCCACCTGGGGGCGCATCAGCGCGATCCGCTCGGCCAGCGGGCCCTGCCCCATCGAGGCGCTCAGCTCGGCGAAGCCGTAGGCGGCGGATCCCGCCCGTCTCAGCCAGTACTCCTCCTGGCTGCCGGGGGTGACGGCGGGCCGGTCGCGGCTCCCGCGCTCCGGTAACGCCGAGATCCCGGCCTTGGCCAGCCAGACGACGACGCCGACGAACCCGGCGGCGACCGGGTGCACGCTGACGGCCCACGCGGCGCCGCCGGCGGTCGCGGCCAGCAGCAGGCCCCATGGGTCCTTGAGTTCGTCGACGAAGCGTGCCATCAGAAGTTGGATACCACTGCGGTGAACACCTGGTCGATACTTCCAGGTTTGCGAGAGTCGTACGCGGCGGCGCTGGTCGCCTCGGAGATCTTGCGCAGCACGTCGAGGTCGGCGTCCTGGCCGTAGGCGATGGTGAACATCCGTACCGTCTCCTGGCCGGGTTCGGTGCGCAGTTCAGGCAGCAGGTTCTCCAGGGAGAGGCTGTCGGGGTCCTCGTTCTTGCCGTCGGTCAGGAAGACCACCGCGTTGATCGCGTCACCGCTCCGCAGCTTCCGTACCTGCTCGTGGGCGGCGAGGGCGGTGTCGTACAGGCCGGTGCCGCCGTCGGGGGTCAGGCCCTCAAGCCTGGCGCGCAGCTTCTTGCGCTGGGCGTCGTCGACGGCGGAGAGCGAGGCCAGCTCCAGGTGGTCCTTGTCGCCGTCACGCTTGGTGGAGAACATCCACAGCCCGACCTTGTCGTGCGAGGCGAACTGGGGCAGCGCGTTGATCGCGGCCTGCTTGGCCAGGTCGAGCTTGCTCTTGCCGGTGCCGGGCACGGTGGCGCCCATCGAGCCGGAGACGTCGATGACCATGAGGACGTTCGCGGGCTTGCGCAGGTCGGCCCAGCTGGCGAGCACCTTGTCGAGCACGTTCGGCGCGGGCGGGCTGAGGGTCGTCTTCGGCTCGGCGGGCAGCAGCCCGTTCGCCTGGGTGATCAGCTTGCCCGCCTTGCCGTCGTAGGAGCGGAAGGCGAACTCGGCGAACCGCGCCTGCTGCTCGGGGGCCTGCAGGTGCGCCAGGAAGTCGGCCGCCACCGCCCGCTTGGCGTCGTCGACCCACGAGGCGGTCAGCACCGCGTACGGGTTGTCGGAGTAGAGCGTGCCCTCCTTGGGATAGATCGCCACCAGCGGCACCTTGGGCTTGGCGTGCTTGCCCAGCGTCGCGGGGTCACCGGTCGGGTTGCCCTGGTTGTAGTCCCAGACCGACTTCTCCTCCACCGCCACCGCGGAGATGTAGCTCAGGCCCGCACCCGCGTCGTCGGCCCGCTGGAGGTTGGACAGGAACGTCAGCGTCGTGTCGCCGTAGTGCACGATCGAACGCTCCACGTCCCGTACGAAGTCCCTGGTCTTGGCGTCGGCCACGTTCTTCTCCGACAGGTCGCCGGACAGGCCGGTCGCCGCGAAGTAGGCACCGACCGTGGCGTTCAGGCCGCTGGTGGAGAAGTTGGGGTTGGTCTTGCCCAGCTTGAACCGGCCCCACTCGGGGTGGCCGTACTTCGCCCACGACCCGGCCGACACGGCGAGCAGGTCCGACCAGCCGAGCTTCTTGTCCGGCCAGCCCAGCGCCTGGGCCATCGGCATGGGCATCGCCACGACCAGGGGCGTCTTGGCGATCGACGGGTTCTCGGCGGCGACCAGGGAGCCGGCGTCCTTACCCGCGACGCGCTGCTGGAGCAGGGTGACCCAGCCGCTGCTGGCGGGTGACCACACGTCGGGGCGGGGGCCGTCGGTCCGCTCGTCCCAGCCCCTGGCCAGGGCCTGCAGCGCGCCGCCGCTCGCCTTGGTCTCGATGACGACGTCGGCGCAGCGCCCTTCCACGGTCCTGCCGCTGTAGCCGGAGGCGATCTTCCTGAGCAGCTCGGCCTTCTCCGACGAGGCGGCGACGGTCAGGGTGACGCCGTCGTCGCACGCCTTGGGCCGCTCGCCGGCCTCCGACGCGCCCGACCCTCCGGGTTCGTCAGCGCCGACGAAGATCCGCAGGGCGACGATCAGAGCCCCGGCGAGAATGATCGCGACGATGAACGGGGCGAAGTTCCTACGCCGTCGCTGCGGCTGCTGGTACAACCCTGCCTCCCGGGGGATGTCGGTACTTGTCCGACGAATGAACCGCCTTCGGAGTTCTCCACGGTCAAAAGTCTTTGTTCTGCACGCCCAGAGGTCTCCACGCTCAGAGGTCTTCGAGAAGTCGTAGCGGTCAGAAGTTGGAGATCACGCTGGTGAAGACCTGGTCGATGGTGTCCGCCCGGGACGAGTCGTAGGCGGCCCCGTCGGTGGCCTCGGCGATCCGCTTGAGCACCCCCTGGTCCGCGCCCTCGCCGTATCCGATGGTGAACAGCCGCACCTCCGGGTTGAGCCTGCCGAGCAGGTTGTCCAGATCACTGCCGCCGTTCTTCTCGTTCTTGCCGTCGGTGAGGAAGACCACCGCGTTGATCGCCCCCTCGTCCTTGGCGCCGCGCATCCGTTCGACGGCCGCCAGCGTGGTGTCGTACAGCCCGGTTCCACCCCCGGCGGTCAGCCCGTTCAACTGGTCGCGGAGAGCGCCACCGATCCTCGACACCCTGTCGATCGGAACCAGTTCCAGATAGTCCTTCTCGCCGTCCTGCGCGGTGGAGAAGGCCCACAGGCCGACCTTGTCATCCCCCCGGAACTGGGGCAGCGCGTTGATCGCCGCCTTCTTGGCCAGTTCCAGGCGGGTCTCGCCGGTGCCGGACGCCTCCTCCTCCATCGAGCCGGACTTGTCCACCACGATCAGCACGTTGGCCCTCTTGCGCAGCTCCGACCAGCTCTGCAGGACCTTGTCCAGGACGACAGGGGTGGGTGGGCTCAGCATGGTGATCTTGGCGTCGGGGATGACGCCGTTCTGCTCGGTGGCCTGCGGGCCGGGCTTGCCCTCGAAGGAGCGGTAGCCGTACGCCTGGAATCTCGCCTGCGCCTCGGGGCTGTGCAGGTAGGTCAAAAAGTCGTCGGCGACCGCCTTCTTGGCCGCGTCCATCCAGGTCAGCGGCACGTAGGGGTGGTCGGAGTAGAGCGTGCCCTCCTTGGGGTTGACCGCTACCAGCGGGGTGCGCGGCGGGGCGTGCCGGCCCAGGGTGGCCGGGTTGCCCGAGGGGTTGCCCCGGTTGTAGTCGGTGACCGAGTTCTCCTCGACGGTGATCGCGGAGATGTAGGCCATCGACTCGCCCCGGTCGTCCGCGCGCAGCAGGTTGCCCAGGAACGTCATGGAGATGTCGCCGTAGTGCACGATCGACTGCTCCACCCCCTGGACGAAGCGCCGGGTCTTCGGGTCGGCCACGTCACGGGCCGTCAGGTCCGAGGTGGTGCCGGTGGCGGCGAAGTAGGCGCCGATGGTGGCGTTCAGGCCGCTGGTGGAGAAGTTGGGGTTGGTCTTGCCCAGCTTGAACCGGCCCCACTCGGGATGGCCGTACTTCGCCCACCCCTGCGGGGCGGCCGCCAGCTCGGCCAGCTCCGACCAGCCGATCGCCTTGCCGGGCCAGCCCAGCGCCTGGGCCATCGGCTTGGGCATCGCGAAGACCAGGGGCGCGGTGACGATCGGGCTTGGTTTGCCGTCGGCGACGGGTACGGTGCCGTCGGTGTTGGAGGCCTGCTGGCGCAGCAGCGTCACCCACGCCGACGCGGCGGGGGACCAGACGTCCGGTCGGCTGCCGTCGGTCTTCTCGTCCCACCCCTTGGCCAGCGCCCGCATCGCGGTGCCGGAGTTGGCCTCGTCGATGACCACGTCGGCGCAGCGCCCGGCCACGGTACGGCCGCTGTAGTCCTTCGCGACCTCGCGCAAGATCCAGATCTTGTCCTGTGAGGACGCCACTCTGATCTGCGTCGACTCGCCGGAACAGGCGCTGGGCCCGTTCGGCTCGTCCCCCGGGCCACCGCTGAAGTACCAGCGCAGCCCGGCGATCAGAGCGATGGCGAGCACCACGGCGAGCAGGTACGGCAGGACACGCCGGCGGGGCCTTGCGGGGGAGTAGACCACGAGGTGATCGTACGACCAATGGCGATTTTTCGCCGGACGGTAGCGCCCTCGGAAAGCCGGAGAAGACGGGATTCAGCCGGACAGCCGGCCGTGCAGGAGGTCGACGAGGGTGGCGTGGACCTGCTCGACCGGCCGGTCCGGATGCAGCGCCCGGCGTTCGATCGAGACGGTCAGCACCATGCCGAACACGGCGGTCGCCGCGGTGTCCACGTCCAGATCCTCGCGGAGCACCCCCTCGCTCACCGCCCGGCGCAGCACGTCCACATAGACGCCCAGCACCCGCCCGCGCAGCACCGCCACCGCCTCCTGCCAGGCGGTACGCCAGATCTCGGCGAGCAGCACCCTGGCGAACGCGCCGTACTCCTCCAGGAACCGCAGTTGCGCCATGACCACCGCGTCCAGCGCTTCCAGCGGGGTCCGGGCCACTCCGGCGGCTCCGGCCAGCGCGTCCGCCAGCTGCTGGATCCCGTGTTCGAGCAGCGCGCCGAAGAGCGCCTCCTTGCTGCCGAAGTTGTAGAAGACGGTGCCCTTGGCCACCCCGGCGCGTTCGGCGATCGCGTCGACCGTGGCCGCCGTGTACCCCTGCTCGGCGATCACCTCCACCGCGGCGGCGAAGAGCTTGAGCCGTGTCTCGGCCCGTCGCCCGTCTCCTCCGCGCGGACTCGCGCTTCTCGCCGCCGGCCGGCTCCGCTGCTCCGTCATGGGGCAACCGTAGTCACAGCGCGAGCTCCGGGTGGAGGCGGCGTATCGACCAGGTGCGGCCCCGGTGCGCCGCGTGGACGCTCAGGGCCAGGCCCAGCGCGGTGAACGCGGTCAGCACGCCGCAGCCCTGCCAGACCACGGTGAGATCGCCGCCGCTGATCAGCCGCCGCAGCGCGCCGACCACCCAGCTCATCGGGAGCCACGGGGAGATCGTCTGGAAGAAGCCGGGCGAGGTCTCGATCGGGTAGGTTCCCGCGGCCGAGGTGAGCTGCAGCATCAGCAGCGCCAGCACCGCGATCCGCCCGGGCGCGCCCAGCAGGGCGTTGACCGCCTGCACGATCGCGGTGAACGCCGCCACGGTGAGCAGCAGGAATCCCGCGACCCCCGCCCAGTGCGCGGCCTCCATGCCGAGCCCGAACCTGATCACCGCCAGTAGCACGCCCAGCTGCGCCGAGCCCAGGACCAGCGCCGGAACCCATCCGGCCGTCGCGATCCGCCAGGCGGGGGCCGTACCGGCGAGAAGACGCGGGTTGAGCGGGCGCAACACCATGTAGGTCACCATCGCGCCGACCCAGAGCGCGAGCGGGACGAAGAACGGGGCGAATCCGGTGCCGTAGTCGGGCACCTCGTTGACCACCTGGCCGGCCAGCCTGACCGGATCGCTCATCATGTCACCGCGGCCGGCGCGCTCGTCCGCGCCGTAGTCGGGGATCTGCTCGGCGCCGTCCCCGAGCTTCTCGCTCAGCTGCCCCGACCCGTCGGCGAGCTCGCCGATACCGGTGGTCAGCTCTCCGGCGCCGTCACGCAGGCGGCCGATCCCGGTGTCCACCCGGGCCGCGCCGTCGCTCAGCTTGACGATCCCGCCGCCGAGCTCGGACAGCCCGCTGCCGAGGCGGGTGGCGCCGTCGCCGAGCTGCGAGATCCCAGAAGTGATCTTCTTGTTGGCCGCCGACGCCCGACCGAGGCCCGCGCTCACCTTCGCCGAGCCCTCGGCGAGCTTGCCGAGCCCCTCGTCCAGCTGGTTGATCTTGTCTCTGGCCTGGTCGAGCCGTTGCCCGGCGGCCGGTGCGGCCTCCGCCGTGCGGCTCGCGATCTCCGAGATCCTCCGGGCGTCCCGCTGTAGCCCGGCCACCGCGTCGCCACCGCCGGTGGGGCTCCGCAGCGCGGCGGCCACCTCCTCGGTGGACTGGGTGAGCCGGTCGGCGATCGCGCGCAGCCGAGGGTCGGCGTCCGCGCTGCCCGCCAGCGCCTCCCGCAGCTCCCGCGCCTGTCGCAGCGCCCGGTCGGCGCCCTGCGCGGCCCCGCCGGACGGTGCCGCGGCGCCGTCGGCGACCAGGTCGGCCCCCCGCTCGACGGCCTGGGCCAGCGCCCGCAGCCGCTCGCCGTTCTCCTCAAGCATCGGGACGACCTCGTCGGCCACCTTGTTGATCCTCGGTACCTGGGCGTGGATCTGCTGGTACGCCTGCGCGTTGCCCTTCGCGACCTGCTCGGCGCCGCCGGTGAGTTCGCTCAGCCCCCGGCCCAGCTCGCGCGAGCCGCTCTCGGCCTCGCTCAGGCCGCCGGCCAGCCTGTCCGCCCCCGCCGCCAGCCTGCCCGCGGCGGTGTCGGCTCCGCTCAGGCCCGCGGCGAGCCGGCGAGTGCCGTCTCTGGTCTGGCCGAGGCCGGTGCGCAGCGCGGACGCGCCCTCGTGCGCCTTCGCCGTACCGTCGTGGAGCTCGTCCGCGCCGTCCGCCGCCTTCCTGGTGGCGTCGTGCAGCTCGCCGAAGGAGACGAAGACGCTGTCCCAGTAGTCCTTCAGCGCCGTACGGGCCGCCGCCGCCCTGACCTCGGTGAACACCGCGTCGGAGATGGTCTTCATGAGGTAGCTGCGGCCGGTGTCCACCCGCACGCCCAGCTCGGCGGGCACGGGGGTGCCCTCCCCGGAGGGTGAGGCGAGGCGGGCGCTGAAGTCGGCCGGGATGGTGAGGGACAGGTAGAAGCTGCCGTCGTTCACGCCGTCGGCCGCCGCACGCGCGTCGACGGTACGCCAGCCGAGGACCCTTCGCTCACGCAGTTCCTCCGCCAGCTCCCGGCCCGCGTCGACGGTCCTGCCGTCGACGGTCGCGGGCCGGTCCTCCACGACCAGCGCCACCGGGATGTTCCCGAGATTGCTCTGCGGATCCCAGAAGGACCACAGGTACAGCCCGGCGTAGAGCAGCGGCAGCACCACCACCGCGGCCAGCGCTGCCCGGGTCAGCCGCGATCGGGTGAACCGCCGCAGTTCCAACCGTCCCGCCCGCAACGACCTCATCGCTCCTGCTCCCCGTCCTTCCGCTCCCCACCGGGTACGGTCCGCGGTTGTTCCCTCTCGACCCGCCGGTCTCCGCCGGGTAGGGCCCGTGTGTCGGCGATGCCCGTCGCGCCGACGCCGGTCGTCGTGTCGGGGCCGGTCGCCGCACCGGGGCAGGGCAGGCGCACCGTCAGGGGCAGGTCGCTCTCGGTGCACGAGGCGACGACGGTCAGCCCCCGCTCGGCGAGGTCGCGCAGGGTGGCCCAGAGGTTCTCGCGCCCATCGAGGGCGAGGCCGGCGTCGACGTCGTCGAGGACCAGCAGCCCGGGTCTGTCGAGCAGCGCGAGCGCGATCCCGAGCCGGATCCGCCGCTCCCGGCCCAGGTCGCGGATGAGGGTCCGGTCGCGTGGATCCGGCTCCAGCCCGGCCAGGGCCAGCGCGTCGGCGGCCCACTCCCGCCGGCCGCGGCTCCGCGGGAGGCGGGGCACCCGCTCCCGCACGTGCTCGCGCACGGACAGCGCCCCGTCCAGGTCGTTCACCCCGTCGAACAGGCCGAGTGCGGCGACGCTCCGGATCGCCCTCGGGGTGGTGTACCGGCCCACGGTGAGCGTCCCCGAACCGGGTCTCATCCGGCCCGCGAGGGTGAGCAGCAGGCTCGTCCGTCCGCTGCCGGCCTGCCCGGCGACGGCGGTGAGGCTGCCGGGCTCGGCCTCGATGCCGACGTCGCGATAGACCCATCCGCGCTCGCCCCGCAGGGAGAGCCCCGCCGCGCGCACCCCGACACCGTCGAACACCGTTCCGCCGTTCTTTAAACTGACTGGTCAGTGCAAAAACTATCACGCGAAACGCCGCCGCCGACCGGCGGGGAAGGGGCCCGGGTGTCACCCCGGCACGCACCCGTGGGCGCCGTGCCGGGGTCTTCGGGCGATCAGGCCGTCGCGGAGCCGTACTCCTGGAGGAAGAGCGCCTCGGCGGTGGCGGTGCGGCGGAGTTCCTCGATGTTCACCCGCTCGTTGGGGGCGTGGATCGCCGCGTCGTCGTCCTCGGCGCCGAAGAGCAGGATCGCGGCGGCGGGGAACTGCCTGGCGAAGGTGGAGACGAGCGGGATCGAGCCACCGGCGCCGACGTCGCGCGGCGGGCGGCCGAAGGCGCGTTCCATGGCCCGGTTCAGTGCGGAGCGGGCCGCGCCACCGGTGTCGGCGAGGTAGCCGGAGCCCATGGTGTAGTCGCCGACGTCCACCTGAACGCCCCAGGGCGCGACCTGCCGCAGGAAGTCGACGACCGCCTCGATCGTCGTCTTCGGGTCGCCGGCTGGGGGCACCCGTACCGTCACCCGGGCCCTGGCGACAGCCTGGACCGCGTTGACGGCGCCGGAGACCGGCGGCACGTCCAGGCCGGTGACCGTGATCGCGTACGAGGCCCACAGGCGGTCGGCCAGCGAGCCCGAGCCGATGGTGGAGACACCGTCGAGCACGCCCGCGGTGGACCGGAAGTCCTCCTCCGACGGGCCGGAGCCGAGGAAGCTGCCGCGTGGCAGGCCGGGGACGCGGATGTCGCCGTGGTCGTCGTGCAGGGCGGCGAGCATCCGGATCAGCGCCGCGAGGGCATCCGGGGCGGCGCCGCCGAACGAGCCGCTGTGCAACGACTCCTTGAGGGTGCGCACCTCGATGGTGAAGGCGCCCATACCGCGCAGCGAGGTCGTCACCGACGGATCGCCCACCCGGGGGTTACCGGTGTCGGCGACCACGATCGCGTCGGCGCGGAACAGTTCGGGGTTGCGCTCGACGAAGGACTCCAGGCGCTCGCCGGCGTACTCCTCCTGGCCCTCGATGATGACCTTGACGCCGACCGGGAAGCGGCCCTGGAAGGTGCGGAGCGCCGCGACATGGGAGATGACCCCCGACTTGTCATCGGCCGCGCCGCGACCGTGGATCGCGCCATCGATCTCCGTCGGCTCGAAGGGCGGGGTGCGCCAGAGCGCGAGGTCACCCGTGGGCTGCACGTCGTAGTGCGCGTACAACAGGACGGTCGGCGCGCCGGGCGGAGCGGGGGCCTCGGCGTAGACGGCGGGGAAGCTCCCCTCGACGGGGATCTGCTGGACGCGGGGCAGGCCGGTGCTCCGCAGTAGTTCCTCGGTCAGCGCGGCGGCCGCGTGCACGGGCTCCTCCGGGTGGCCGGGGAAGGCCACGGAGGGGATGGCGACGAGCCTCTTGAGGTCCGCGATCGCCTGGGGCAGGCCGGCGGTGACGGCGTTCTCGATCTCGTCAGGAGTCACGACTTTCCCTCGCATCTGAATATCTGGTCCGTCCTACCTATTGGATCACAGCCGCCGACGCGGAGGCGCTCGCACGTGGCGTCGGCGCGCCAGGGTTCCGCCAAGTGGAACAGGGGGTTGGGTAAGATTCGGGCGCCGTTGTCAGCCACCATCGCCCGATGACGGATTTCGTCGTTGTTGCATATATGTTTTGCGGATTTCGACGCTCCAAACACTTCAATACCACGTTTTCACTTGGCAAGAGCGGTTCTGGCAGGCAGACTGTTGAGAGCTCAGCTAAACGAGGGAAGATCGTGATGAAGCACCCTGAAAACACCGACGTGACCTCACTCATGAAGGCCGCGCAGGACAACCTGTGGATGCACTTCACCCGGCACAGCTCGTATGAGGGCGCCGAGGTGCCGATGATCGTGAGGGGTGAGGGCTCCTACATCTACGACGTGCACGGCAAGCGCTACCTCGACGGCCTCGCCGGGCTCTTCGTGGTCCAGGCGGGACACGGCCGCAGCGAGCTGGCCGAGGCCGCCGCCAAGCAGGCCCAGGAGCTGGCGTTCTTCCCGCTCTGGTCGTACGCGCACCCCAAGGCGGTCGAGCTGGCCCAGCGCCTCGCCGCCGAGACCCCCGGTGACCTCAACCGGGTCTTCTTCACCACCGGCGGCGGCGAGGCCGTCGAGAGCGCGTGGAAGCTCGCCAAGCAGTACTTCAAGCTGACCGGCAAGCCGCTCAAGCACAAGGTCATCAGCCGCCAGATCGCCTATCACGGCACCCCGCAGGGCGCCCTGTCGATCACCGGCATCCCCGCCTTCAAGCAGATGTTCGAGCCGCTGGTCCCCGGCTCGGTCCGGGTGCCCAACACCAACCACTACCGCGCCGACGAGATCACCGGCGTGCCCGGCATGACACCGGAGCAGTACGGCTACTGGGCCGCCGAGCGCGTCGCCCGCGCCATCGAGATGGAGGGCCCCGACACCGTGGCCGCCGTCTTCGTCGAGCCGGTGCAGAACGCCGGCGGCTGCTTCCCGCCGCCGCCCGGATACTTCCAGCGCCTCCGTGAGATCTGCGACGAGTACGACGTCCTGCTTGTCTCGGACGAGGTCATCTGTGCCTTCGGCCGGCTCGGCACCATGTTCGGCGGGCAGAAGTTCGACTACGTCCCCGACATCATCACCTGTGCCAAGGGCATGACCAGCGGCTACTCGCCGATCGGCGCCATGATCGCCTCCGATCGCCTCTTCGAGCCGTTCAAGAACGGCACCGAGATGTTCGCCCACGGCTACACCTTCGGCGGCCACCCGGTCTCCTCGGCCGTCGCGCTGGCCAACCTCGACCTGTTCGAGCGGGAGGACCTGCTCGGTCATGTCACTCGCAACGAGCCGGTCTTCCGCTCCACCCTGGAGCGCCTCCGCGACCTGCCGATCGTCGGCGACGTGCGCGGCTCCGGCTACTTCTGGGGCGTCGAGCTCGTCAAGGACAAGACCACCAAGGAGACCTTCAACACCGAGGAGTCGGAACGTCTCATCAGGGGCTTCCTCTCCGGCGCCCTGTACGAGGCGGGCCTTTATTGCCGCGCCGACGACCGGGGCGACCCGGTCATCCAGCTCGCCCCGCCGCTCATCTGCGGCCCCAAGGAGTTCGACGAGATCGAGTCCATCCTCCGCTCGGTGCTGACGGAGGCGTGGAGCCGGCTCTGAGCGCGAGCGGCCGCGCATGGTTCACCGAGGCTCACCGTGACATCCCGTTGAAACCCCGAAAGGAGCTCCCATGAGGATCGGCGTACCTGCCGAGGTCAAGAACCATGAGTACCGTGTCGCCGCGACCCCGGCAGGTGTGTACGAGCTTGTCCGGCACGGTCACGACGTCTACGTTCAGCGTGGCGCGGGTGTCGGCTCGCACCTCGGTGACGAGGAGTACCGCTCCGCCGGAGCCAAGATCCTGGACACCGCCGACGAGGTGTGGGGTCAGGCGGAGATGATCCTCAAGGTGAAGGAGCCCATCGCGGAGGAGTACCACCGCATGCGCCCCGGCCAGGTGCTCTTCACCTACCTGCACCTCGCGGCCGGCCGCGAGTGCGCCGACGCCCTGCTGGAGCGGCAGGTCACCGCCATCGCGTACGAGACGGTCCAGGTCGGCAACACCCTGCCGCTGCTCGCCCCGATGTCCGAGGTCGCGGGCCGCCTGGCCCCGCAGGTCGGCGCCTACAACCTGATGCGGTTCAACGGCGGGCGCGGCGTGCTGCCCGGTGGTGTGCCGGGCGTGGCACCCGCCAAGGTCGTCGTCATCGGCGCCGGCGTGGCCGGGCTCAACGCCGCGCAGATCGCGGTCGGCATGGGGGCGGACGTCACGGTCCTCGACCTCAACATCGACCGCCTGCGCTTCGTCGACGCCATCTACCAGGGCCGCCTCAAGACCCTCGTCTCGACCTCGTACGCGATCGAGAAGGAGGTCCTGGCGGCCGACCTGGTCATCGGGGCCGTGCTGATCCCCGGTGCCAAGGCCCCGACCCTCGTTTCCAACGAGCTGGTCTCCTCCATGAGGCCGGGCTCCGTGCTCGTCGACATCGCCATCGACCAGGGCGGCTGCTTCGAGGACTCCCGGCCGACCACGCACGCCGAGCCGACCTACCGGGTCCACGACTCGGTCTTCTACTGTGTGGCCAACATGCCGGGCTCGGTCGCCAACACCTCCACCTACGCGCTGACCAACGCCACGTTGCCCTACGCGGTCAAGCTGGCCGGCCTCGGCTGGAAGGACGCGCTCAAGCAGGACGCCCCCCTCGCGCTGGGCCTCAACACCCACGCGGGGCGGCTCACCAACGAGCAGGTCGCCATCGCCCTCGGCCTGCCCTACGTGCCGGTCTCCGAGGTCATCGCCGCCTGAGCCGGATGCCGCGCGGCCCGCGGGCCCCCCCGGGGGGGGGCG